>DATIAB010000022.1:0-5605 GCA_035458265.1 Ornithinibacter sp.
CCGAGGACCACCTGCTCGGCCAGCGCGGCCACGGCTTCCGCCAGTTCCTGAAGACCCTCGACGACGGCCGCATCGCGATCAGCGCGCTCGCACTGGGACTCATCACCCGGATGCGCGAGGAGGCCACGGCCTACGCCAGGACGCGCACGGCCTTCGGCAGGCCCATCGGCGTCAACCAGGGCGTCGCGTTCCCCATCGCCGACCTGCTGGTCATGGAGGAGAACTCGCGCCTGCTCACCTACCGTGCCGCCTGGCTCAAGGACGAGCAGGAGGCCGGCCGCCGCTCGGTCGCCGAGGTCAAGCAGGCCGCCGCGGTGGCCAAGCTCTACACCTCGGAGGCCGCGGTCTCCGCGACCCGGATCGCGACCCAGGTCTTCGGCGGCAACGGCTTCATGGAGGAGTACCCCGTCGCCCGGTTCTACCGCGACGCGAAGATCCTCGAGATCGGCGAGGGCACGTCCGAGGTGCAGCGCATGGTCATCGCCAAGTCCCTCGGCCTGCCGTCATGACCGAGGGCGACCCGCGGGTCGCGGACGTCCGGACGCGGCTGGTCGCCGCGCACACGGCATCCGAGCGTCCGACCGAGGCGGCGGCGGCCAAGCTCGCCGCACAGAACAAGCTCTACGTGCGCGACCGGATCGCGCTGCTGCTCGACGAGGGCAGCTTCGTCGAGGACGGGCGCTACGCCAACAGCCGGGCCCGGGGGCTGCCTGCCGACGGCGTCGTCACGGGTCGGGGCACCGTCGACGGCCGTCCCGTCATCGTCATCGCCAACGACCCGACCGTGAAGGCGGGCTCGTGGGGGGCGCGCACCGTCGAGAAGATCGTGCGCGCCACCGAGGCCGCGCTGCGCGAAGAGCTGCCCGTGTTCTGGCTCGTCGACAGCGCCGGCGCGCGGATCACCGACCAGGTCGAGATGTTCCCCGGTCGTCGCGGCGCCGGGCGGATCTTCCACAACCAGGTGGCGCTGTCCGGGAAGGTGCCTCAGATCTGCTGCCTGTTCGGGCCGTCGGCCGCGGGTGGCGCGTACATCCCGAGCTTCTGCGACATCATCATCATGGTCGAGGGCAACGCCTCGATGTACCTCGGCAGCCCGCGGATGGCCGAGATGGTCGTCGGGGAGAAGGTCTCGCTCGAGGAGATGGGCGGCGCTCGCATGCACTGCACCGTCTCGGGTGTCGGCGACCTGCTCGCGCACGACGACACCGAGGCCATCGAGCTCGCCCGGCTCTACTTCTCGTACCTGCCGGGCAGCTGGCGCTCGCCGCTGCCGACCTACCACATCGAGGAGCCGTCCGTGCCGCTGACCCGTGCGACGGTGCCCGAGCGCGAGAGCCAGCCCTTCGACATCCACGAGGTCATCGACGGGCTGCTCGACGAACACAGCTTCTTCGAGGTCAAGCCGTTGTTCGCCGCCGAGCTCGTCGTCGGCTTCGGCCGCATCGACGGCGAGAGCGTCGGCATCGTCGCGAACAACTCGGCCGTCAAGGGCGGCGTGCTGTTCAGTGACTCCGCCGACAAGGCGACCCGGTTCATCTGGCTGTGCGACGCCTTCTCGATCCCGCTCATCTACCTCGCGGACGTGCCGGGGTTCATGATCGGCTCCGAGGTCGAGCGCGGCGGCATCATCCGGCACGGGGCCAAGATGGTGTCGGCCGTCGCGTCGGCGACGGTGCCGCAGTTCTGCGTCGTGGTCCGCAAGGCGTACGGCGCCGGGCTGTACGCGATGGGCGGGCCGGGCTTCGCGCCCGACGCCACGATCGCGCTGCCGACGGCCCGGATCGCCGTCATGGGCCCGGAGGCCGCGGTGAACGCCGTCTACGCGAACAAGATCGCGGAGGTCGAGGCTGCCGAGGGTGCGCAGGCGCGCGACGCGTTCGTCGCGGCACGGCGCGCGGAGTACGAGGCCGACGTCGACCTCGAACGCCTGGCGGCCGACCTCGTGCTCGACCAGGTCATCGAGGCCGACGCACTGCGCGACGAGCTGCGGCGCCGCCTGCGCTACGCCGCGCGGCGTGACCGGCACTTCACCGACAAGCGCCGCGACGTCCCCCCGGTCTGACCCCGACCCAGCCTCCGCGAAGGGGGTCAGGTCGTGGTGGGGGCGCGCAGGTCGTGCCAGGCCAGACCCAGCTCGCGCACGAGCTCGCGCAGCAGGGGCAGGGAGACTCCGACGACGGTGCTCGGGTCCCCCTCGATCGCGGCCACGTACGGGCCGCCGATCCCGTCGATCGTGAAGGCCCCGGCGACGTGCAGCGGTTCCCCGGTCGCGACATAGGCGATGATCTCGTCGTCGTCGAGCTCGGCGAAGTGCACCGTCGTGGATGCCGTGCCACCGACCATGCCCCCCGTCCCACCGTCCTCGGGGTGGCGCAGGTCGACGAGCCAGTGCCCCGTGTGCAGCACACCGGAACGACCACGCATCCGACGCCACCGCTCGACGGCCTCCGCGGCATCGGCCGGCTTGCCGTGCACCTCACCATCGAGCTCGAGCACCGAGTCACAGCCCAGCACGAGCAGGCCCCCCTCGAGCTCGGCCGGGCCCTCGTCCTCGTCCTCGTCCTCGGCCTCGTCCTCGTCCTCGTCCGCCGTGTCGTCGGCGTCGAGCGTCGCGACGACGTCCTCCGCCTTGGCCCGCGCGAGCATGAGGGCCACATCACCCGCCTCGAGTCGCCCGTGCACCGCCTCGGCAGCCGCAACCGCAGCATCCTCGTCGACGGACGACACGCGCACCAGCGGGTCGACCCCGGCGGCGACCAGCGTGCTGCGTCGGGCGGGCGACGCGGAGGCGAGCAGGAGCGAGAGGCGGGCGGACGGCATACGCGACAACCTATCCGGGCCCTGCGTGGCGCTCGTCTCCTCTCGCGCAGCACCACCAACTACGCAGCGTAGTATTTAGGCGAAGTCCGGTCCTCTGGGGCGGGACGAGGAGGAGATGTCCGTGGCCGCAGCAGATCGCGACCTCACCCCGCTCGCGTCGGTGGGCCTGGGCCAGACCAGGTCCGGCCCCGTCCGCTCGCAGCGACCGGTCTACGTCGATCTCCTGCCACCCTGCAACGCCGGGTGTCCAGCGGGCGAGAACATCCAGGCGTGGCTGGCCCTCGTCAAGGCCGGGAACCCCGAGGCCGCGTGGCGCCAGCTGACGCTCGACAACCCCTTCCCCGCCATCCACGGGCGGGTGTGCTACCACCCGTGTGAGGCCGTCTGCAACCGTGGCGAGCTCGACGGCGCCGTCTCGATCCGCGGTGTGGAGCGGTTCCTCGGCGACCAGGCCATCGAGCACGGCTGGGCCTTCGACCCACCGCCCGCGAGCACAGGCCGCCGCGTCCTCGTGGTCGGGAGCGGTCCGAGTGGGCTGGCAGCGGCCTACCACCTCGTCCGCCTGGGGCACGGGGTGACGGTGCGCGACGTCGGGGCCGAGGCGGGCGGGATGATGCGGTACGGCATCCCGACCTACCGTCTGCCGCGCACCGTGCTCGATGCCGAGATCGACCGGCTGCGCGCGCTGGGGGTCGTCATCGAGCAGGGCCACCGGGTCGAGGACCTCGGGGCCGAGATGCGCGACGGGCCCTTCGACGCCGTCTTCGTGGCCGTCGGAGCGCACCTGTCCACCCGCATCGACATCCCCAACCAGGACGCCTCGCGCGTCATGGATGCCGTCGCCTTCCTCCGCGGTGCGGCGTCGGGTACCCAGGCGCCCCTGGAAGGGCGCGTCGCGGTCTACGGCGGCGGGAACACGGCGATGGATGCCGCTCGGGTCGCCCGCCGGCTCGGTGCCGACGACACGGTCATCGTCTACCGCCGCACCCGCGACCAGATGCCCGCCCACGAGTCCGAGGCGCAGGACGCCGAGGAGGAGGGCATCCGGATCAACTGGTTGCGCACGATCAGCTCGATGGGGGAGGCCGACCTCACGGTCGAGGTCCAGGAGCTCGACGAGCACGGCCGCCCCCACGGCACCGGACGGTTCGAGACGCTCGAGGCCGACACGGTGATCCTCGCGCTCGGCCAGGCCAGCGACACCGGCTTCCTCCAGGGCATCCCCGGGATCGAGTTCCAGGGCGACACCGTCCGGGTGGCGAAGGACACCCTGATGACCGGCGCGCCGGGAATCTTCGCAGGGGGCGACGCCGTCCCCAGCCAGCGGACCGTCACCGTCGGCGTCGGTCACGGCAAGCGGGCCGCGCGGGCCATCGACGCCTGGCTGCGCGGTGCCGCCGTCCAGCGCGAGCCCAAGCACGGTCTCGCAAGCCTCGACCAGCTCAACCTCTGGTACTTCGGGGTGCACGACCGGCGCGAGGAGGTCGTGCTCGACCCCGCGACCCGGGTGCAGACCTTCGACGAGGTTCTGACCGGGTTGTCGCAGACCGAGGCGGTCTTCGAGGCCGGCCGGTGCCTGTCGTGCGGCAACTGCTTCGAGTGTGACGGCTGCCTGGGCGCCTGTCCCGAGAACGCCGTCATCAAGCTCGGCGTGGGGCTGCGCTACGAGTTCGACGACGCCAGGTGCACGGGGTGCGGCGCCTGCTACCGGCAGTGTCCCGTCCATGCCATCGCGATGATCCCGGAGGGCTGAGCGCATGCGCGTCACGGTCGACGGCAACGAGGCGGCGGTCGACGTCGCCTACCGCCTCAACGAGCTCTGCGCGATCTACCCGATCACGCCCTCGTCGACGATGGCCGAGCTCGCCGACGAGTGGGCCAGCCACGGGCGCACCAACGTCTGGGGGAGCGTGCCCACCGTCATGGAGATGCAGAGCGAGGGGGGTGCTGCGGGGGCGATGCACGGCGCCCTCCAGGGAGGGGCGCTCAGCACGACGTTCACGGCATCCCAGGGGCTGCTGCTCATGATCCCCAACATGTACAAGATCGCCGGCGAGCTGACCTCCACGGTCTTCCACGTGGCGGCGAGGTCGCTCGCAGCACAGGGGCTGTCGATCTTCGGTGACCACTCGGACGTCATGGCGGTACGGCAGACGGGCTTTGCCCTCCTGGCGTCGGCCTCGGTACAGGAGGCCCACGACCTCGCGCTGGTCGCCCAGGCGGCCACGCTGCGCACCCGCGTGCCGTTCGTCCACTTCTTCGACGGCTTCCGCACCTCCCACGAGCTCAACACCGTCGAGCTCATCGACGACGACGTCCTGCGGGCCGTGGTGCCGGAGCACCTCGTGCGCGAGCACCGCGGGCGGGCCCTGACGCCGGAGCACCCCTTCGTGCGCGGCACCGCGCAGAACCCCGATGTCTACTTCCAGGCGCGTGAGACCGTGAACCCGTTCTACGCGCGCACGGCGGCGGTCGTCCAGGACGTCATGGACGAGGTCGCCGGACACACGGGCCGGGCCTACCGGGTGGCCGAGTACAGCGGCCACCCCGAGGCCGAGCGGGTCGTCGTCATCATGGGCTCGGGCGGGGAGACCGTGCGGGAGACGGTGGCCCACCTCGTCCGCGCCGGCGAGCGGGTCGGCGTGCTGCAGCTGCGCCTCTACCGGCCCTTCCCGTCGTCCGAGCTGCTCGAGGCGCTGCCCGACACCGTGACCCAGGTGGCCGTCCTGGACCGGACCAAGGAGCCCGGCTCCAACGGTGAGCCGCTCTACCTCGACGTGCTGGC
>DATIAB010000023.1:0-10913 GCA_035458265.1 Ornithinibacter sp.
GGCCTGGACGTCACGGGTGGTCTCCTCCGGGAGGCGGGCGAGGCCGTCAACGCCTCGTGGCTGCACGCCCGGCGCACCGGACGCCCCTTCGTCGTCGCCAAGAGCGCGTCCACCCTCGACGGCCGGGTCGCTGCGGCCGACGGCACGAGCCGCTGGATCACCGGCGAGGCCGCCCGCGCCGACGTCCACGACCTCCGGGCCCGGTGCGGTGCCGTCGTCGTCGGCACCGGCACCGCCCTGGCCGACGACCCACAGCTCACCGTGCGCCGACCCGACCCCTCGGATGCCGGGTCGCGACCCGGGTGGCAGCCGCAGCCACAGCCACTCCGTGTCGTCGTCGGCCGCCGCCCACTGCCCTCCGGTGCGCGCCTGCTCGACGACGCCGCCGAGACCGTGGTCCTGGCGACCCACGACCCGGCCGAGGTGCTCGCGACGCTGCACGCGCGCGGCATCCACCGTGTCCTCATCGAGGGCGGGCCCACCCTGAGCGCGGCCTTCCTCGCCGCTGGCCTCGTGGACGAGGTCGTCGCCTACATCGCCCCCGCACTGCTCGGCGCCGGCCCTCCCGTCATCGCCGACCTCGGTGTCGCGACCATCACGGATGCCGTGCGGCTGCACCCGCTCGACGTCACCGTCCTCGGTCCGGATGTCCGGATCACCGCCCGACCCCTGGCAAGGAGCTGATCACCGTGTTCACCGGGATCGTCGAGGAGCTCGGCACCGTGCTCGCACTCGACACCGCCGTCGTCGAGGGGATGCCGGAGTCCGCCCGGCTCACCATCCACGGCCCCCTCGTGACGAGTGACGCCACCCACGGCGCCTCGATCTCGGTCAACGGGGTGTGCCTGACCGTCGTCACGCACGAGGCCGGGACGTTCACCGTCGACGTGATGGCCCAGACCCTGGCGCTGACGAGCCTGGGCGCGCTGCGTCCCGGCGACCGGGTCAACCTCGAGCGCGCCATGGCAGCCGACGGCCGCTTCGGTGGGCACGTCGTGCAGGGTCACGTCGACGGCACCGGCACGATCCTCTCGCGCACCCCGGGCGATCGCTGGGAGGTCGTCGAGGTCTCGCTGCCGCCCGAGCTCGCCGGCTACGTCGTGGCGCAGGGCTCGATCACCGTCGACGGCGTCAGCCTGACCGTCGCCGACCTCACCGACCAGTCACTCACGGTCTCGCTCATCCCCACGACGCTGGAGCTGACGACGCTCGGCACCAAGGTGGTGGGCGACCCCGTGAACCTCGAGGTCGACGTCCTGGCCAAGTACGTCGAGCGGCTGCTCGCCACGCGCCTCGCAGCCGCCCACGCCGACACCCGCCTCGTCCCCGTGGAGGAGTCATGACCCTGTCGACCATCGAGGAGGCCATGGACGCGCTGCGCCTGGGTCGCCCGGTCCTCGTGCTCGACGACGAGGACCGGGAGAACGAGGGCGACGTCGTCCTCGCCGGCCAGACCCTGACCGACGCGTGGATGGCCTGGACCATCCGCCACACCTCCGGGTACATCTGCGCCCCCGTCACCGAGGAGGTCGCCGACCGGCTCGACCTGCCGCTCATGGTGCGCGACAACCGCGACCCCAGGCGCACGGCCTACACGGTGACGGTCGACGCGGCATCCGGGGTGTCCACCGGCATCTCCGCCTCCGACCGCGCGCACACGATCCGCACCCTGTCCGACCCGCGGGCCGGTGCGCACGACCTCATCCGCCCCGGGCACGTGGTGCCGCTGCGTGCCCGTGCCGGAGGAGTCCTCGCGCGCCCCGGGCACACCGAGGCCGCGGTCGACCTGTGTCGCCTCGCCGGGCTGGAGCCGGTCGGGGCGATCGGTGAGCTCGTCGCCGATGACGGCACGATGATGCGCACACCCGGGGTGCTGGCCCTCGGCGAGGCCACGGGCCTGCCGGTGGTCACCATCGCCGACCTCGTCGCGTGGCGGCAGCGCCACGACCGGGTCGTGCGCGTGGCCGACACCGTGTTGCCCACGCGGCACGGCACCTTCCGCACGCTGGCCTACCGCGACGTCCTCACCGACGTCGAGCACCTTGCGCTCGTCAGCCCGCTCGGCATACCCGACAGGGCGCCGCTCGTGCGCGTGCACTCGGAGTGCCTCACCGGCGACGTGCTCGGTTCCCAGCGCTGCGACTGCGGACCGCAGCTCGACCGCTCGCTCGAGCGCGTCGCCGCCGAGGGTGGCGTCGTCGTCTACGTCCGCGGGCACGAGGGCCGTGGGGTGGGCCTCGGGGCCAAGCTGCGCGCCTACGAGCTGCAGGACCGCGGCCTGGACACCGTCGATGCGCAGCTCGAGCTCGGCCTGCCGATCGACGCCCGCGAGTACTCGGCCGGTGCCGCCGTGCTCCTCGACCTCGGGGTCCACGAGCTGCGGTTGCTCACCAACAACCCGGCAAAGGTCAACGCCATGCGGGCGCACGGCATCCGGGTCGTGGCCGTCGAGCGGCTGCGGATCGCACCGGTCGCCGAGAACGCCGCCTACCTGCGCACCAAGCGCGACCGGATGGGGCACGACCTCGTCATCGACCCGAGTGAAGGAGCAGCACCAGCATGAGTGGACACGGAGCGCCGGTCGTCGCGGTCGACGGGAGCGGGCTGCGAGTGGCGGTCATCGCGGCGTCGTGGCACGAGCAGGTCATGGACGGCCTCGTGGCCGGTGCCCTGCGCGGGCTGGCGGACGCCGGGGTCGACGCGCCCACGGTGGTGCGGGTGCCGGGCACGGTCGAGCTGAGCGTGGCGTGTGCCCGGCTCGCCGGACACCACGACGCCCTCGTGGCGCTCGGGGTCGTCATCCGGGGTGGGACGCCGCACTTCGAGTACGTCTGCCAGGGGGTGACCGCAGGTCTGACCCAGGTGTCGGTGAGGACCGGCGTGCCCATCGGCTTCGGCGTGCTCACGTGTGACACGACCGAGCAGGCGGTGGCCCGCGCCGGGCTGCCGGGCAGCATCGAGGACAAGGGCCACGAGGCGGCGACCGCGGCCGTCGCGACGGCAGTCACGCTGCGGGACCTGGATGCCGCGACGGCGGCGTCGCGGTGACCGCGTTCCGCGAGCTTCTCGCCTGGCTCCAGCAGGAGTCGGTCACCGTGGCGGGCTACCCCCTGCCGTGGATCGAGGTCGTGGGCAACCTCTTCGGCTTCGCCTCCGCCATCCTCGGCATGCGCCGCAGGGTGTGGGCGTGGCCGATCGGCATCATCGGCAACCTCCTGCTGTTCACGATCTTCGTCTCGGCGACGTTCGACGCCGACTCGCGCACGCCGTTGTTCGGACAGGCCGGTCGTCAGGTGTTCTTCATCATGACCAGCCTGTACGGCTGGTGGCGCTGGCAGGAGCACCGCAACGCCCGCCTCGCCGCGGGCGCGCCGGCCGACACCCCGGCGATCACGCCGCGGTGGGCGACCTCGCGCGAGCGGGTCGGCTACGTGCTCGTGTGGGTCGGGGGAGTGCTCGTGGCGCAGTGGGCGCTGGCCTCGATCGGTGCGGCGTGGCCGGCGCCGCGGTGGTACTTCTGGTGCGACGCGTGGATCCTCGTCGGGTCGATGCTCGCGACCTACGCCATGGCCCGCGGCTGGAACGAGTTCTGGCTCATGTGGATCGCCGTCGACCTCGTCGGGGTTCCGCTGCTCTGGCACAGCCAGTACTACGCGACCGCCGTGCTGTACGCCGTGTACGGGGTGCTCGTGCTCTACGGCTTCCTCGTGTGGCTCAGGGCATCACGAACGGAGTCACCCGACCGGCTCGAGGCTCGAGAGCTCGACCCGGTGGGGTGAGGCTCGGGTCGGACGGCGTCGGAGGCACGGCGCGAGCCACCGTAGGCTTGCCCCTCGTGAAGACGTTCGACGACCTGTTTGCCGAGCTGGCCGACAAGGCCCGCACCCGCCCTCCCGGCTCGGGTACCGTCACGGAGCTGGACTCGGGTGTCCATGGCATCGGCAAGAAGATCGTCGAGGAGGCCGCCGAGGTGTGGATGGCGGCCGAGTACGAGGGCCGTGAGCGGACCGCGGAGGAGATCAGCCAGCTGATCTACCACCTCCAGGTGCTCATGCTCGCCTGCGACCTCACGCCCGACGACGTCTACACCCACCTCTGAACACCACGCACCACCCACCACCTCCTCGACACCGACCCCTGAGCAGAGAGCACGACCCATGCTGCGCATCGCCGTCCCCAACAAGGGCTCGCTGTCCGAGCCCTCGGCCGCCATGCTCCGCGAGGCGGGCTACCGCACCCGCCGCGACCCCAAGGAGCTCATCGTCACCGACGCGGACAACGGCGTGGAGCTGTTCTACCTGCGCCCGCGTGACATCGCGGTCTACGTCGGCTCCGGCACCGTCGACTGCGGCATCACCGGGCGCGACCTCCTGCTCGACTCCGGGTCCGGTGCGGTCGAGGTGCTCGGCCTGGGCTTCGGGGCCTCCACCTTCCGGTATGCCGCCCGCCCCGGCACCGCGTCGGCGCTCGCCGACATCGCCGGCCACCGCGTGGCCACCAGCTACCAGGGGCTCGTCGAGAAGCACCTGGCCGACCACGGCATCCAGGCTGCCGTCGTCCGCCTGGACGGGGCGGTCGAGACCGCCATCACCCTCGGCGTCGCAGACGTCATCGCCGACGTCGTCGAGACCGGGGCCACCCTGCGCTCGCAGGGACTCGAGGTCTTCGGTGAGCCGATCCTGCGGAGCGAGGCCGTGCTCGTGCGCCGCGAGGGCAGCGAGGAGACCGCGGCCGTCGAGGTGCTGCGCCGCCGCCTGCTCGGGGTCATCACGGCCCGCCACTACGTGATGCTCGACTACGACGTGCCGGCCAACCTCGTGGATGCCGCGTGCGCCGTCACGCCGGGCCTGGAGTCACCGACGGTGTCGCACCTGCAGAACCGCGACTGGTGCGCGGTGCGGGCCATGGTGCCGCGCTCCGGCACCAACGACGTCATGGACGAGCTCTACGACCTCGGTGCCCGGGCGATCCTCGTCACCGACATCACCGCCTGCCGCCTGTGACCGACCCGACCGGCGGTACCGACACCGTGTTCCGGCCCCGGCGTGGCAGGGTGGTGCCGCTCGTCATGGCCGCGGTCGCCCTGGTCGTCACGGCAGGGGTGGCACTCGGGATGGGTCGGGCCGGCTGGGCCGGCGGCGACCAGCTGGCGCTCTTCGGTCTCGGTGCGGGCCTGGCCGCCTTCCTCGGCAGGTACGCCAGCATCCGGGCCGTCGGCGACGACGTCGGCCTCACCGTGCGCAACCTGCTGCTCACCCGCACCGTGCTCTGGGACGAGATCGTGGAGGTCCGCTTCCCCGACGGCGCTCCGTGGGTGAGCCTCGAGCTCGCCGACACCGACGAGCTCGCCGTCATGGCGATCCAGCGGGCCGACGGGGAGGGCGCGAGGGCAGAGGCCCGGCGCCTCGCCGCGCTCGTCGCACACCACCGCGCCGCCCGCTGACCCGAGGTCAGGGCAGGTGCGACTCGGGCACGAGCAGCAGCGCCTCGTCGTCGTCGAGCCCCGCGACGACGAGGAGGTCGACCACCATCGAACGCACCTGACCGCGGATCATCTCCGCCGACAGGCCCGCACCGGGGTCGACCCGCGCGGACAGCCCGGCCACCCGCTCGAGGACGGCCCGGGCCGCCGTGGGGGCCGCGTGCTCGTCGAGCACGCGGGCGAGGTCGTCGGAGGCGTCGGCCAGCGCCGCGACGAGGTCGACGTACCGGTCTGGCACGACCTCGTGCCGGGTGATCGAGACCGAGGCCCGGCGGGCGAGAACGCGCAGGTTGCGAACGCACCTGTCCAGCGGCACCACCAGCTCGGATGCCGCCTGCGCCATCGGGGCGTGTCCGCGCAGCAGGGGCGACTGCCGCACGACGGCAACCCCCTCCGACGCCGCGGTGCGCAGCTCGACGAGCTGGCCCTCCATGGCCCGCGACCGGTTCAGGGCCGCGTCGGCGAGCACCCGGTCGCGGCCGTGCAGGGCCGTGACGACCACGCGCAGCGTCGATGAGACCTCGCGCACGGTGCGCGCCGCCTCCTGCCGGGGCCGACGCACGGGGGAGGTGGGGGCCACCGCACCGATGACCAGGGCCACGACGCCGCCGACGACGGCGTCGAGCCACCGCGAGAACGCCGCGCTCTGGTCGGCGACGAGCGCGACGATGAACACCGACTGCACCCCGGCCTGGATGACGAGCAGCTGTCCGGACGACAGCACCACGGCCAGGCTCATCGCGACGACGACCACGAGGGCCATCTGCCAGGCGCCGCTGCCGAGGACGAGCACGACGAGGTCGCCGACCAGCACGCCGATCGCGACCCCGATGGTCACCTCGGCGATGCGCCGCAGCCGCTGGCCGTAGGTGAGCCCGAGGCAGAGGATCGCCGTGACGGGGGCGAAGAACGGGTTGGTGTGCCCGAGGACGTGTTTCGCGACGAGCCAGGAGACCAGCACCGCGACACCGATCTGCGCGATGAGCACCCAGCGCCACCGCAGCCGGTCCACCCCGCGCGCGAGGTGGGCGTGCATGCCGCCGAGCGTCACCTCGCCACCGTGCTCAGCACGAGGTCGGCCCGCTGCCACGGACGGGCCGCGGCGTACACGGCATCCTCCTGGGCCGCCCAGCGTTCCCAGTGCGGTGCGTAGACGTCGCCGTCGCGGCCGAGAGCGCGACGCTGCCGCACGGCATCCGGCGCCTCGACCCAGACCCGCACGGCCGCGTGCTCGACCGCGGGCGGGACGAGCGCGCCGCATCCCTCGAGGACGAGGTGGCGACCCACGGCGACGTCGACCGTGCGGCCGGGCCGCGACCGCATCCAGTCCCACCGCCGGTATGCCGGGCGTTCCCCGCGGGCGAGCGGAACCAGGACCTGCTCGGCCACGAGCACGACCCCGGCCGCGAGCCCGTCCCACCCGGGGAAGATGTCGTCGAGATGGACGATCGGGCACCCGAGGGCGCGCGCCACGGCGGTGCCGAGCACCGTCTTGCCCGAGCCACTGCGCCCGTCGATCGCGATGACCACCGTCGTGCCTGCCACGGGCACGGCATCCACCGCCACCGCCAGCACGGCGGCCAGGTGAGCCGGGTCGGCCCGCTCGGCAGGCTGCTCGACGGGCGGCTGGCGCATGGCGGCGACTCTAGTGCTGACTACATTGGGCCCATGTCCGTGGCCGTGCGCGTGATCCCCTGCCTCGACGTCGACGACGGTCGCGTCGTCAAGGGGGTCAACTTCGTGAACCTGCGCGACGCGGGTGACCCCGTTGCCCTCGCCCGTCGCTACGGCGAGCAGGGCGCGGACGAGCTGACCTTCCTCGACGTCACCGCGAGCAGCGGCGACCGCGCGACGATGTTCGACGTCGTCGCCCGTACGGCGGAGGAGGTCTTCATCCCCCTCACCGTCGGTGGGGGAGTGCGCACCGTCGACGACGTCGACCGGTTGTTGCGGGCCGGTGCCGACAAGGTCGGCGTCAACACGGCCGCAATCGCGCGTCCCGAGCTCATCGCGCAGACCGCCGACCGGTTCGGCGCGCAGGTGCTCGTGCTCTCCGCCGACGTCCGTCGCCGCCGTGACGACCACGGGATGCCGACCGGCGGGTTCGAGGTCACGACCCACGGCGGGCGCACGCGAACCGGCATCGATGCCGTCGAGTGGTGCGTGCGCGCCGCGAGCCTCGGGGCGGGAGAGATCCTGCTCAACTCGATGGACGCCGACGGCACCAAGGACGGTTTCGACCTCGAGCTGATCTCGGTGGTTCGCGCGGAGGTGAGCGTTCCGGTGATCGCCAGTGGCGGGGCCGGGCGGGTCGAGCACTTCGCGCCGGCCGTGCGCGCCGGGGCGGATGCCGTGCTCGCCGCCAGCGTCTTCCACTTCGGCGAGCTGACGATCGGCCAGGTCAAGGAGGCCCTGCGCGCCGACGGCCAACCGGTGCGCTGAGCCCCGGGGGGCCGTCGGTGCCGCGGCTAGGGTGAGCGCCATGGATGCCGTCGTGGCCACCGAGCAGCTCACCAAGGACTACGGTCCGGTGCTCGCGCTCGATGCGCTCACGCTCGAGATCGGCCAGGGGGTCACGGGGCTGGTGGGCGCGAACGGGGCGGGCAAGTCCACGTTGCTCAAGCTCCTGCTCGGGCTCATCCCGTCCACGGGCGGGCAGGCCCACGTGCTCGGCCACGACATCGCCACGCAGGGCAGTGCCATCCGCGCCCTCGTCGGGTACCTCCCCGAGCACGACTGCCTTCCCCCGGACGTCAGCGCGAGCGACTTCGTCGTGCACCTGGCGATGATGTCCGGGCTACCCCGGGTCGCCGCCCGTGAACGTGCCGCCGAGGTGCTGCGGCACGTGGGGCTCGCGGAGGAGCGCTACCGCCCGATGGGTGGCTACTCCACCGGCATGAAGCAGAAGGCCAAGCTGGCCCAGGCCCTGGCGCACGACCCGCGGCTGGTGCTGCTCGACGAGCCGACGAACGGCCTCGACCCCGCTGCTCGGGAGGAGATGCTCGGACTCGTGCAGCGCATCGGCCACGACTTCGGCATCGCCGTCATCGTCACCTCGCACCTGCTCGGGGAGCTGGAGCGGGTCAGCGACCACGTCGTCGTCCTGGACGGGGGGCGGTTGCTGCGTGCCTCGCGCACCGACGAGTTCCTCGACGCCACGGGTGCCCTGCTCGTGGAGGTCCTGGGTGACGACGCGCAAGCGCGGATGACGCGAGCCCTGACCAGGGCCGGGGTCGCCGCGACGGCCCGCGGCACCATGCTGACCGTGGACGCGACCGACGGTCCGCTCGAGGTGCGTGACCTCATCCGTGACACGGCCAGCGACCTCGGGCTCGGGCTGGTCCGCCTCCAGGTCGACCACCGACGCATCGAGGACGTCTTCGCGGACGAACCGGGCACCACCGACAGCCCGGGCACCACCGACGGCCCGGGGCCGGGCAGCAGGACCGTGGAAGCGGGTGGCCCGTGAGCGACCCGTCGACGGCGACGCCCGAGGGGACCAGCGTCATCCACGACCTGGGGTACCGCCCGTACACCGGGCCCCGGCTGGGCGAGGGCGCGATCACCCGATCCCTCGCGATCACCGGGTTCCGCAACACCTTCGGCCTGGGGCGCTCGGGCCGATCGAAGGTGCTGCCCTTCGTCCTGCTGGCCCTCAACGTCATGCCGGCGGTCATCGTCGCCGGGGTGCTGGCGTTCGGCGGGCTGGACGAGCTGCCGATCAGCTATGCCGAGTACGCCTCGACCACCCAGGTGCTGCTCGGCATCTTCGTCGCGGCACAGGCGCCGGTCCTGTTCTCGCGCGACCTGCGACACGGCACCATCTCGCTCTACCTCGCCCGGCCCCTTCGGTCGAGCGCGTATGCCGTGGCCCGGTGGGTCTCCCTGCTCGCGGCCACGCTCGTCTTCCTCGTGCTGCCGATCCTCGTCCTCTACGCGGCAGCGCTTCTCGTCGAGCTCGACGTCGGCGAGCAGACCCGTGAGGCCGCTGTGGCGCTCGGGCTCGCCGGCCTGCTGGCGCTCTCGCTCGCGGGTGTGGCGGGGCTGATCGCGTCATGGTCGACCCGTCGCGGTTTCGCCGTCGTGGCCACGATCGCGCTGCTCGTCATCGCCAACGGCATCGTGACAACCATCCAGGGCATCGCCGGGTCCGAAGGCCGCCCCCGGGTCGGCGAGGTCGCCGGCCTGTTCTCGCCGTACTCCCTGTACCGCGGGTTGATCGGGGCGTGGTCGGGCGCCGACACCCCGACCCCGCCCTCGACGACGGGCATGGAGCTGACCTACCTCGCCGTCCTCCTGGGGCTGTCCGTGGCATGCCTGGCTGCCCTGGTCTGGCGCTACCGGAGGGTGGCGACGGCATGAGCGTCCTGCAGCTCGACCAGGCCTCACGCTGGTTCGGCAACGTCGTGGCCGTGAACGGTGTGTCGATGACCGTGCGCCCCGGAGTCACCGGCCTGCTCGGTCCCAACGGGGCCGGCAAGACCACCCTCATCGCGTTGATGTCCGGCTTCCTCGCACCCTCCGCGGGTGCGGTGACCCTCGACGCCCAGCCCGTGTGGCGCCGCACGGACACCTACCGGGTCGTCGGTCTGGTGCCCGAGCGGGAGATCAGCTTCGGCTACCTCACCGGGCGCCAGTTCGTGCGCGCCAGCGCCGAGCTGCACGGGCTGGACGACCCCGGAGCCGCGACCGAACGCGCCCTGCGCACGGTCGAGATGACCGAGCCGGCCGACCGAAGGGTCGGCACCTACTCCAAGGGCATGCGTCAGCGCGCCAAGCTCGCCTCGGCGCTCGTGCACGACCCGGCCGTGCTGCTGCTCGACGAGCCGTTCAACGGGGTCGACCCGCGTCAACGGCTCCACCTGATGGCGCTCCTGCGGCAGATGGGCTCCGACGGGCGCACGGTCCTGTTCAGCTCACACATCCTCGAAGAGGTCGAGCAGGTGGCCCGGCAGATCGAGGTGGTGGTCTCGGGGCGTCATGCGGCATCGGGCGACTTCGGCCAGATCCGGCGCCTCATGACCGACCGACCGGTGCAGTACGTCGTCGTCGCCGACGACGACCGACGGCTCGCAGCCGCGCTCATGGGCGAGCCGTCCGTGGTCGCCGTGTCACTGCGCTCCGGGGGCGGCGTCGACGTCTCGGTGGCCGACTTCGGGGCGTTCGCCGTCCGGCTGCCGCGGTTGGCGCGTGACCACGGCATCCGGATCATCGAGCTCACCCCGACCGACGAGTCGCTCGAGAGCGTCTTCTCGTACCTCGTGGACGGCTGAGCGATGAACCGCACGGTGGTCCGACTCTCGGCCCAGGCCATCCTCGGCAGGCGTCGAGGGCTCGTTCTGGCCCTGATCCCCGCGGCGCTGCTCCTCCTCGCGCTGCTCGTGCGCGCGCTGACCGATGCGGACCTCGGGGTCGAGGCCACCGTCGGCCT
>DATIAB010000024.1:0-9136 GCA_035458265.1 Ornithinibacter sp.
ACGATGCCGACGACGATGTTGAGGATGATCCCCTGCTGCGCGTCGGTCTTCATGATCTTGCTGGCGACCCAACCTGCGAGTCCGCCGATGATGATCCAGCCGATGATGCCCATACCCATGACGGGGTTACGCCTTTCGTAGGTGTGCGGCCCCCCAGCCGGGGGACCGCCGACCAAGGACGCTAATAGGTGAAACGGCGCAGATCGGCGGGAGGAACACGGAACCTTCCCGATGTGGCCCCGCTCACCCCCGGTGCGCCTCGAAGAATCGCTGCACCACGGCACCGCACTCCTGCTCGAGCACCCCGCCGACCACCTCGGCCCGGTGGGTGGCCCGGCGGTCCCGCAGCACGTCCCACACCGAACCGCAGGCCCCGAGCTTGGGGTCCCAGGCGCCGAACACCACCCGCTCCACCCGGGCGAGCATGGCCGCACCGGCACACATCGGGCAGGGCTCCATCGTGACGACGAGGGTGCACCCCTCCAGGCGCCACGAGGTGAGCGCCGCGGCAGCCGCCCGCACGGCGACGACCTCGGCGTGCGCGCTGGGGTCGCCGTGGGCCTCGCGCTGGTTCCACCCCTCGCCGAGCACCTGCCCGGCAGCCGACACCACGAGCGCACCGACGGGCACGTCACCGGCGGCGGCCGCGCCCTCGGCGAGCTCGATGGCGCGGCGCATCCACCCGGCAAACCGTGGATCAGGCGGCAGGCTCACACGCTAAGTTTCACCCATGCGCGTCATCAACCCGGACCACCGGCTCATCGCCCACAAGCTGACCTACCTCCGGGACAAGCGGACCGACTCCCCGACCTTCCGGCGCCTGGCCGAAGAGCTCATGACCCTGCTCGCCTACGAGGCGACCCGAGAGGTGCGCGTCGAGCCCTTCGAGATCGAGACCCCCGTGGGCCCGACGACCGGCATCAAGCTGAGCAACCCAAAGCCGCTCATCGTGCCGATCCTGCGAGCCGGGCTGGGCATGCTCGAGGGCATGGTGCGCCTTCTGCCGAGCGCCGAGGTCGGCTTCCTCGGGATGCAGCGCGACGAGGAGACCCTCGAAGCGATCACGTACGCCAACCGGCTGCCCGACGACCTGTCCGGCCGGCAGGTCTACGTGCTGGACCCCATGCTCGCCACGGGCGGGTCGATGGCCGATGCCATCAAGTTCCTCCTCGACCGGGGCGCCAACGACATCACCGCGGTCACGCTGCTCAGCGCCCCCGAGGGGATCGCCAACCTCCAGGCCGCACTGGCCGACGTCGCGCCCCCCATCACCCTGGTCACGGGCGCGATCGACGAGCGGCTCAACGACAACGGCTACATCGTTCCGGGCCTCGGCGACGCCGGCGACCGCCTGTACGGCCTGGCCCAGTGACCACACCCCACTGACCTCGGATGCCGTGCACCCACGACCGCTCCCGGGTTGCCGTCCGGTGGCACGTCACCCCCTCGGGCGACCACCGTGTGACCCCCGCGCGACCGGCATCCGATCTCGTGCGACACGCCCGGAGCCACGCCTCACTCGTCACATCCGTCACATCTGACACGATGGTCCGTGCGACGTGCGCTCGGCACGCCCCGATGGAGAAGGACGTGACATGCCCCCGGTCAAGAAGATCGTGATGTGGCTCCTCGTCATCTTCCTGCTCTACGCGATCCTCACCTCCCCCAGCAGCGCTGCCGACATCTTCAACTCCGCCTGGGACATCGTCGTGACCGGTGTGGAGAACATCGCGTCGTTCTTCGACTCGCTGCTTCGCGGCTGACATGGCGCGACGGCCGCGGTTGGACCGCGACCTGGACCGCTACCTCGTGCCCGGCGAGACGTCACTGGTGGCCGTGCGCCACCACTGGTTCGCCCTTCATCGCGAGATCTTCATGGCCCTCGGGGCGACCGTCTTCGCGTTCTGGGTCGACGTCAAGGTGCCCGCCAGCGCCGGTGGTGGCCGGCCCCTGCACAACCTCAGCCTGCTGCTGTGGTGGGCGGCGATGTTCTGGCTGGTCTGGAAGGTCCTGAACTGGCGGCGCGAGTGGTTCGTCGCCACCGACAAGCGCTTCCTGCTGTTCTACGGCTTCATCCGCCGCAAGGTCGCGATGATGCCGCTGCAGAAGGTGACCGACATGACCTTCGACCGGTCGCTGCTCGGGCGGATCATCGGCTACGGCACCTTCGTGCTGGAGTCTGCCGGACAGGGGCAGGCCCTGTCGGTCATCGACCACGTCCCCGATGCGGAAACCCACTACCAGGCGATCTGCGCCCAGCTGTTCGGTTCTGGCACAGCTGTATTCGGCCATCCCTACGGCGACGGGTGGTCACACCGGCCGCCGCCGCCCGATGACGACGGTCCCCAGGGCCCCGGGGGCCCGGTGGGCCCTGGGGGCTGGGACGGCCCCGGTGGTGACGGACCGCAGCCGGGCGGACGCGGACCGGGCCCGGTGGCATCGTCGACGGGCCCCCGCCCCGACCCGACGGCCGACCCGGTGCAGCGCAGCACGCCGGAGTCCTGGTATCGCAGCTCGAACCTCGGTGAACCGTCGCGGCTGGGCGACACCGGCGAGATCCCGGTCGTGGGCGCGGCCGGCGCGGTGTGGGACTCGTGGGACGAGGTGGATGACGACGTGACCGATGACTCGGCAGGGGGCGAGGACGTGCCCCTCTACCCGCCGCGCCACTGGTCGGAGCACTGACACCACACGACTCCGCGCGGTCGAGGTGATACCGCTCGCGAAACCGTGCATCTGGGGTTCGACCCCCCAAGGCTGCGCGCGGTCGAGGTGATACCGCTCGCAAATCCGTGCACCCGGGGTTCGACCCCGCGTCGTCCACAGGCGGGTCGACGCCCGCTCGTCATCCACAGGGGATGCCGTGCGTCTGGTTCGCGGTGAGCGCTCGGCTCATCCTCGTCACCATGGCACACCACCTGACCCCGCGTGAACGACGCAGCTCCGCCCGAACGGCGGCCGAGGAGCACGATGGAGTACTGAACCGAGCGAGGCTGCGGGAGCTCGGCGTCGACCGCAACATGGTCGGCAGGGAGATCGGCGCCGAGAGGTGGGCCAGCCACGGCAACCAGACGATCGCCATGCACACGGGAGCACTGAGTGACATCGCCCGCCGCTGGAGGGCCGTGTGGGAGGTCGGCGCAGACGTCGCTGCTCTCGACGGAGTCACCGCCTTGCAGCACGCAGGGATGACCGGGTTCGACGAGGAGACGATCCACCTGTCCGTGAAGCACACCGTCGAGGTGGAGGGCGTCGACGGTGTGCACGTGCACAAGGTGATCCGGCGCGTGGAGTCCGAACTGGTGGGAGCCGGCATCCCGCGAACCCTGCCCGCGGTCGCCGCCGTTCGTGCGGCGCACTGGGCGGTCAGCGATCGCCAGGCAGCCCTGCTCCTCGTCATGCCGGTGCAGCAGCGCCTCTGCACCGGCGCACACCTCATCGAGGCGGTGTCGCTGATCCCCGGGCGCAATCGTCGGAAGTTCATCCACGTGGTCTCGCACGACATTGCCGACGGCGCTCATTCACTCGGCGAGCTCGACTTCGTCGCAGCATGCCGCAAGCGTGGACTCCCGGAGCCGACCCGACAGCAGATCCGACGACTGCCCCACGGAGCTGCCTATCTCGACGTCTGGTGGGAGGAGTCGGCGCTGGCCGTCGAGGTCGACGGCACCGGGCACCTGCGTGGGTTGCAGATGGTCGACGACGACCTCCGACAGAACGCGGTCCAGCTCGGCGACGACCTCGTCCTTCGCGTCGGGATCCTCGGGTGGCGGCTCACTCCCGACCGGTACCTGGACCAGGTGTGCACTGCCTACTGGAGCCGGAAGCGGCGGGCGGCCTGACCACGGGAGTCGAACCCCAGGTGCACGGATTCGCGAGCAGTATCACCTCGACCCCGCGCAGAAATCGGCAGGCAAAGGCGCAGGCTCAGGCGCAGGGTCAGGGGCGCAGGACTGCCTCCGCAGCGCCACCGGCGGCCGAGGTCGACACGCCCTCGACGTCAAGCAGCTGGTCGAACTCGGACGAGCTCTGCGAGGCGCGGTCCTCGACGACGGGTGAATCCGCGGTCAGGGGGACGTCGAGCACCGGAGCATGGCGGTGCGGGTGCCGCTCACCCGTGGCCCGCCCCACCGGCCCCGAAGCCAGCGGCAGCTCGAGCTCGAGCACCCCCTTGCCCAGGCCTTCCTCAGGCAACGCCACCGGGTAGCTGCCGGTGAAACACGCCGTGCACAGCCGCTCGGGGGCCTGGTTGGTCGCCTGGATCATCCCCTCCTCGGAGATGTAGCCCAGCGAGTCCGCACCTATCGAGTTGCACACCTCGGTGACCCCGAGCCCGGTGGCGATGAGCTCGGCCCGGGTCGCGAAGTCGATGCCGTAGAAGCAGGGCCAGCGCACCGGCGGCGACGAGATGCGCACGTGCACCTGCGCCGCTCCGGCCTCGCGCAGCATCCGCACCAACGCCCGCTGGGTGTTGCCCCGGACGATCGAGTCGTCGACCACGATGAGCCGCTTGCCCTTGATGACGTCCTTCAGGGGGTTGAGCTTGAGCCGGATGCCGAGCTGGCGGATGGTCTGCGACGGCGCGATGAACGTGCGCCCGACGTAGGAGTTCTTGACCAGCCCCTGGCCGTACGGGATGCCGGACTCCTGGGCGTACCCGATCGCCGCCGGGGTGCCCGACTCCGGGGTCGGCATCACGAGGTCGGCGTCGACGGGGTGCTCACGAGCCAGGGCCCGGCCCATCTCGACCCTGGCCTCGTGCACGACCCGCCCGTTGATCGTCGTGTCGGGACGCGCGAGGTAGACGTACTCGAAGACGCACCCCTTGGGCGTCGGCTCGGCGAAGCGCTGCGAGCGCAGACCGTCCTCGTCGACGATGATCAGCTCGCCCGGCTCCACCTCGCGTACGAACGACGCACCGACGATGTCCAGCGCGGCCGTCTCGGAGGCGACGACCCAGCCGCGCTCCAACCGGCCGATGACCAGCGGCCGGATGCCGTGCGGGTCGCGAGCGGCGTACAGGGTGTGCTCGTCGATGAAGACGAAACAGAAGGCTCCGCGCAGCCGGGGCAGCACGTCCAGGGCCGACGCCTCCAGCGTGCGGTCGGGGTGGTCCGCGAGCAGGGCGGTGACGAGGGCGGTGTCGGTGGTGTTGCCCCGAGCCAGCTCACCGCGGTGTGCGTCGTCTCCGCGGCGGCCCTCGACGAGGTCCCTCAGCTCCGCCGAGTTCGTGAGGTTGCCGTTGTGCGCCAGGGCGACCGTGCCACCGGCGTGCCCGCCGAGCGTGGGCTGCGCGTTCTCCCAGGTCGACCCCCCGGTCGTGGAGTAGCGGCAATGCCCGACGGCGAGGTGGCCACGCAGCGAGGCCAGCGATCGCTCGTCGAAGACCTGCGAGACCAGCCCCATGTCCTTGTACACGAGCAGGCGCTGACCGTCCGAGGTCGCGATGCCGGCCGACTCCTGCCCACGGTGCTGCAGGGCGTACAGGCCGTAGTACGTCAGCTTGGCGACGTCCTCGCCGGGGGCCCAGACGCCGAAGACCCCGCAGGCATCCTGCGGACCCTTCTCGTGGGGGAGCAGGTCGTGAGTGAGGCGTCCGTCTCCGCGTGGCACGTGCCCGATCCTCCCACACCCTCCTGACCCGTCGGTCAGGGTCGGTCGCTGCGCCGATCCAGCAGGATCGCGACGACCCCGGCAAGCAGCCCGAACACCAGCGCGCCCATGAACCCCAGGTAGCCGATCCCCGCCGAGGGTGGGTAGTTCGACGCGAGCATGGGGTCGCGGTCCTCGAACCAGCCGAAGACCGCGAGCGACGCCCCCACGAGGAACCCGATGACGGCCCCCGTGATGATGATGGGCAGGAACCGCGGGCGGCGAGCAGGTGTCACGCTCCTTACGGTACGTGAGGCGACGCGTCCCTCGACGGACCACCCACCCGCACACTGGTGGGGTGAACCCATCCGCGCAGGGCTCCGGCTCCGAACCACCGGGCATGACGAGCACCCGGATGCCGCAGCGCGCCCCCAACACCGACCGTCGTCCTCGGGGGCTCTGGTACGCGGAGGGCACGGCCCTGGCCGCCGCCGCCGCCGCTGGTGTGGGCCACCTCGTCGCCGGGCTCGTGTCCCCTGAAGCCTCCCCCGTGCTCGCGATCGGCTCGACCGTCATCGACGGGACGCCCACGCCCGTCAAGGAGTGGGCGGTGGCGCAGTTCGGCACCGCCGACAAGCCCATTCTGATCGGGTCCGTCGCACTCGGCGCGGTGCTGCTCGCGGGCGCCATCGGCCTGGTCGCCCGCTCGAGGCGGACCCTGGGCCTGGCCCTGCTCGGCGCGCTGGCGCTCAGCTCGGTGCTCGGCGCGGCGCTGCGCCCGACGAGCACCTTCGTCGACCTGCTGCCCGGCTTCGCGACGGCCCTGTTCGGAGTCCTTGCCGCTGGCTGGTTCCTCGGCCTCCTCGACGCCTGGGGGGCGAGCGAGCGCGACCCGGCATCCGGAGCAGGAGCCGACGACACGGCCTACGGTGACGGCCTGAGCGACCGCCGGCGCGTGCTGTTCGCCGCGGCCGGTCTGGGGGCCGTCGCGGCCACCAGCAGCACATTGGGCAAGGTCCTCTCCCGCGGCGCCGCCCCCTCCTCCGTCGCCCTGCCCGTGGCCGCCGAGGCCCTCCCGACCCTGCCGAACGGTCTCGAGTCGACGGTGCGCGGCATCTCCGCCTTCCGCACCCCCAACGCCGAGTTCTACCGGATCGACACGGCCCTGGTCATCCCGCGGGTCTCCCCCGAGGGGTGGTCGCTGACGATCGACGGCGACGTCGAGCGGCCGTTCTCCATCACCTACGACGAGCTGCTCGCGATGCCGATGGTCGAGCGCGACATCACGCTGACCTGCGTGTCCAACGAGGTCGGGGGCCCGTACATCGGCGCCGCACGGTGGCTCGGCGTGCGCACCAAGGACCTTCTCGAACGTGCCGGAGTGCGCCCCAGCGCCGACCAGATCCTCAGTCACTCCACCGAGGGCATGACGATCTCGACGCCCGTGCAGGCCCTCACCGATGACCGCGACGCGCTCGTCGCCGTCGCGATGAACGGTGAGCCGCTGCCCAACCGTCACGGCTTCCCGGCTCGGCTCGTCACGCCGGGGCTGTACGGGTTCGTCGGCGCCACGAAGTGGCTCACGCGCATGGAGGCGACGACGTACGCGGCCAGGACTGCCTACTGGACCGACCGCGACTGGGCCACCGACGCCCCGATCCTCACCCAGTCGCGCATCGACACCCCCCGCGGGCTGGACCGGCGGGATGCCGGGAGGGTCATGATCGGTGGGGTCGCCTGGGCCCAGCAGCGCGGTATCGCAGGGGTCGAGGTGCGCGTCGACGACGGGCCCTGGCAGGCCGCGGTGCTCGGCCCGGATGCCGGCATCGACTACTGGCGCCAGTGGTACCTCGCGTGGGACGCCAGGCCGGGCCGCCACTCGCTGAGCGTGCGCGCGACCGACCTCACCGGTGAGCGCCAGCCCGAGGGGCGCACGACACCGTTCCCCGAGGGTGCCCGCGGGTGGCACACCATCGTCGTCACCATCGACTGACCGCCCCGCGACTGATTGCGGCTCACCCACCCGACAGGGCCCTCCAGGGCCCCGTGAGGGTGGGTGAGTCGCAATCAGTCGGGAACCACGGCATCCGGCAAACTTCGTGCCGCGCAGTCCAATCCGCTCGCAGCACCGCTCCGAACCACTGGTGTACGCACCACGAAAGCCACACCTGCGAGAAGGAGCACCTCCCATGCGTTCCACCCGACTGACCATCGCCGCCCTGGCCCTGGCCCTCCCCCTGTCGATCGCCGCCTGCGGGTCCGACAGCGAGACGGATGCCGGCTCCACCGACACCATGAGCTCGCCCGCCGCGCCGGCCCCCTCCCCCTCGGAGTCGATGACCACGGACATGGCGGGCACCGCGTTCGGCCCCGGCTGCGCCGCGGTTCCCGCGGACGGTGCCGGCTCGTTCAGCGGCATGGCCAAGGACCCCGTGGCCACGGCTGCGAGCAACAACCCCGTCCTGTCCACCCTCGTCACCGCGGTGACCGAGGCCGGCCTCGGCGACACGCTGAACACCACGCCGGACATCACCGTCTTCGCACCGACCAACGACGCGTTCGCCGCCCTGGACAAGGCCACGCTCGACGCGGCCATGGCCGACCCCAAGGGCCTGCTCACGACCGTGCTCACCAACCACGTCGTCGCCGGGCGCCTCGCCCCCGACCAGGTGGCCGGCGAGCACCAGACCCTGGCCGGCAAGACCATCACGGTCACCGGCTCCGGCGAGGACTTCTCCGTCGGCGAGGCCGAGGTCGTCTGCGGTGACGTGCAGACCGCCAACGCGACCGTCTACATCATCGACGGCGTGCTCGTCCCGACGAGCTGACCACCGCCTCCGCCACCACACACCACCACAGTCCATGATGGGTGACATGCCAGCCTCCTTCCCGGGTGCCTCCGCGCCCGGGGAGGAGGCTGCCCCACACACCGCCACAGCGGTGGGTGAGGCGACGGCACCCGGCCAGAGCACGGCATCCGGGCAGGTTCTGACCGACCTGCTGCGTCGGTGCTCACGCGGTGACGAGGCGGCCTTCGCCGAGCTGTACGACGCCACGTCACGGCGGCTCTTCGGCCTCGTGCTGCGCATCGTGCGCGACCACGCGATGTCCGAGGAGGTCACCCAGGAGGTCTACCTCGACGTGTGGCGCACCAGCGCCCGCTTCGACCCCTCCCGGGGCAGCGCGCTCTCGTGGCTCATGACGATCGCCCACCGCACCGCCGTCGACCGGGTTCGGTCCTCGGAGGCCTCCCGCCGCCGCGACGACACCCACGCCACGACCCACCAGGACGTCGACTTCGACACCACGGCGGAGGCCGCCCAGGCCTCCCTCGAGGCCCAGCGCGTGCGCCGGGCCCTGGCCACCCTCACCGACGCGCAGCGCGCAGCGGTCGAGCTCGCCTACCTCGGCGGCTACACCCACACCGAGGTCGCGACGCTGCTCGACCTGCCGCTCGGCACCGCGAAGACCCGAATACGCGACGGCCTGATCCGCCTGCGAGACACGTTGGGAGTCCCGGCATGAACGCCGACCTGCACCACCT
>DATIAB010000025.1:0-3445 GCA_035458265.1 Ornithinibacter sp.
GGAGCCGGGGCTCGAGGGGCAGGACTTCTACTCCCCCACCCAGGCGACCTTCGCCAACGGCATGCACGCGGCGATCGTCGAGACCGACCCGGTCACCGCCGAGATCCGCATCCTGCGCTACTGCGTCGTCCACGACTGCGGTGTCATGGTCAACCCGATGATCGTCGAGGGCCAGGTGCACGGTGGGGTCGCGCAGGGCGTGGGTGGCGCCCTGTACGAGCGGATGGAGTACGACGAGTCGGGGCAGCTGCTCAACGCCTCGTTCATGGACTTCCTCATGCCCTACGCCTCCGAGGTGCCGCACATCGAGACCGACCACCTCGAGACGCCCAGCCCGCTGAACCCCCTCGGCCTCAAGGGCGCCGGCGAGGCGGGCACGATCCCCGTCACGGCCGTCATCGCCTCGGCGATCGAGGATGCCGAGGGCTTCGCGATCCGCTCGATGCCGATCAGCCCGTCGGAACTGTGGGAGCTCCGCCGGCAGCACTCCGAGGGACTCGGTCCCGTTCGCGCGCAGGAAGGTTCACGATGAAGATCTCTGGTGGTTCGACGTTGCAGGCGCCGGTCGAGAAGGTGTGGGAGGCGATCCAGGACCCGGCCGTGCTGGCGCGCTGCATCCCCGGCTGCGACGCGCTGAGCACCCTCGGGGAGGACCGCTACGCGATGTCGGTGACCGCCGGGGTCGCGGCGATCAGGGGCACCTATGCCGGGGAGGTCTCCCTCCACGACAAGGTCGCCCCCAGCTCGCTGCGGATGAAGGCGACCGGTTCGGGGGCGCCGGGCACGATCGACGCCACGGTCATGGTGCACCTCGCCCCCTCGGCCGCCGGTGGCACCGAGCTCACGTACGACGCCGACGCGTCCGTGGGTGGGACCATCGGCGGAGTGGGCCAGCGCATGCTCGCCGGCGTCACGAAGAAGATGGCCGGGCAGTTCTTCACCGCCCTCGACCAGGACATCGCCGGGGTGCTCGTGCCCGCGGGGGCGACCACAGCGCTCGGTGCGCCGGTCGCGGAAGGAGCGCCGACGGCATCCGAGACGGTCTTCCCGGGGCGCCGGGCCACGGCGAACGCGAACGCCCCGATCTCGATGGACAGCGCGACGACCTTCGGCGCCGGGGCCCTCGTCGGCGGCATCCTCGTCGCGATCGGGGTCCTCATCGGCAGCCGCCTGGGGCGGCGGCGCTGATGCGTGCCTTCACGGCGGCGGCCGTCCAGCTCGCCCCGGTCCCGGGGCCCCTGTCCGCGGCGAGCGTGGCAGCGAACCTCGAGGCGATGGTCGACGTCACCCGGCGCTGCCACGCTGCCACGGGTGCCGAGCTGATCGTGCTCCCCGAGTCGGCGACGACGGGCTTCACCCCGGACTGCTCCACCGAGCAGCTGTGGGAGCTCGTGTCCGAGCTGCCCGGGCCGGTGGTCGAGCCCCTGCGCGAGGTGGCCGCCGAGCTCGGCACGCACCTCGTCGCGGGCACCTACGAGCGCGGGCCGACACCCGGGATCGTGTACAACTCCTCGGTGCTCATCGACCCCTCGGGGTCGCTGCTCGGGGTGTACCGCAAGACGCACCCGTTCTGCTCGGAGGCCGTGTCCGGGGGCGGCTGGGTCACGCCCGGGGACACGGTCACGGTGTGCGACACCGCACTCGGCCGGATCGGGATGATCATCTGCTTCGACGGCGACTACCCCGAGCTGTCGCGGATCCAGGCGGTGCAGGGGGCGGAGGTCATCTGCCGGCCATCGGCCCTGCTGCGCTCGGCCGACATCTGGGAGCTCACCTCACGGGCGCGGGCCTACGACAACCACGTCTACGTCATCGGGGCGAACGCCGTGGGTGCTGACCCGGCCGGGGTCCTGTACTTCGGCAACTCGCACATCGTGACCCCGATCGGCCACATCGTCGCCAAGGCGGCCACCCACGAGGGGTGGGTCTCGGCGCGGCTCGACCCGGACGAGGCGCTGGCGTCGCTCACGCCGGGGTCGAACATCGGCCAGGGGTTCGACCACCTGCGCGACCGCAACCTCGACCTCATCCGGCGACACCGTGCCGAGCTCGAGGGCCCCGCGCAGACCTCCTTCCCCCACGACTGAGGCCTTCGACGAGCCGATGCCGCGCCGTCGCCGGCACCGAGAACGCAGCACTTCGGATCGGACGCAGCAATTACCGTGCAGGGAGCGAACTTCTGCGTTCGGACGCGACCCTCTGGATGCCGTCAGCCCGGCACGGTGCCCCGCACCCAGCGCGCCCGGGCCATGAGCTCGACGGGTCCCGCACCGAGGTGGTCCGAGAGGTCCGCGCGCAGCGCCGCGCGACCGGCATCCGAGAGTCGGGCGACGTGGGCGCCGGCCGGGCCGGTCCCGAGGAGGAAGGGCTCCCAGTAGTCCTCGAACGACGTGAAGGCCGTGGCCATGGTCAGCTCGCCCTCGACGACGTCCGCCAGACCCGTGGCACCCCACAGCGCAGCCAGGCCGCCCGAGCAGGCGAGCGGCGTGGTCTCGCCGCCCTGACCCGGTGCGTGGGGGTCCAGGCGGGCGACGGCATCCCAGAAGGTGCGCAGCATGCCCATGCCGCCCCCGTAGTCCCACACGGATGCCGCCACCACGCCCCCGGCACGCGTCACCCGTGCCATCTCCGACGCCGCGCGCCGAGGGTCGCGCACGAAGTTCAGCACGAGCGACGCCAGCGCCGCGTCGACGACGTCGTCCCCGACCGGCAGGTCCATGGCGTCGCCCACCCGGACGGATGCAGCGGTGCCGGCCAGCCGCTCGGCGGCTGCCGCCACGAAGGACGACGACGGGTCGACGCCGAGGACCCGGCAGCCGGGCCAGCGCGCGACGGCGGCGGCCGCCAGGTGCCCCGTGCCGCACCCCACGTCGACGAGGGACCGTGGTGCCGTCAGGGCGACGGCATCCAGGAAGAGCGGGGCGAGCACGGCGCTCCACCGCCCCATGAACCGCTCGTAGGCTGCTGCGTCACCGAACACGTTCCCACCGTGGCACGGCATCCGGCGTCGTGGCGAGGCCTTCGCTCACAACGACGCTCGACGCACGCGCCCGAACCGGACCCTGCCCAGGCATGAAGTCCGGCAGTCGGGACCCGACCCCGAGGAGTTCGGCCACGGCGGCGCACACTCGCGCTGCGGCCCGGCCGTCACCGTAGGGACTGCCGTCGAGACTCATGGCGTCCCGAGCGCCGTCGTCGTCCACGAGCTCGATGAGGGCACTCTCGATCACGGACCGGTCGGTCCCCACGAGCCGCGCGCCGCCCGCGGCCACCACCTCGTGCCGCTCTGTCACGGTGCGCGTGACAAGCACCGGCACCCCCGCGGCGGGCGCCTCCTCCTGCACGCCTCCGCTGTCGGTGAGCGCGACCCTGCTGGAGGCGAGCAGCCGGGTGAAGTCGGGATAGCCCAGGGGTGCCGTGAGCAGGACGTTCGACATGCCGTCCA
>DATIAB010000026.1:0-8968 GCA_035458265.1 Ornithinibacter sp.
GATCACGCCGCTCGACGTGCTGTGCGCGACCGGCACCTCCTACTTCGGCGCGCCCGCGCTGCCCTACGTGCCGGGGGTGCAGGGCGTCGGCGTCGTGCGCGAGGGGCCCGCCGACCTCCTCGGATGCCGCGTGTGGTTCCCCACCACGGTGGGCATGACCGCCGGCGACGGAGCTCTCGGGCCCCTGGCCGTCGCCAGCGCCGACGAGGTCGTCGTCATCGACGCCGACCTGCCCGACACCGGCGTGGCGGCGCTCGGGCTGTCGGCCGTGGCCGCGTGGGAGGTCCTCGAACGGACCGCCGCGCTGCGGGCGGGCGAACGGGTGATCGTCCTGGGGGCCGGTGGCGTCGTGGGCCAGGTGGCGGTGCAGGCGGCCCGGCTCCTCGGGGCGCAGCGGGTCGTCGCCGCGGCCCGCTCGCAGGCAGCGCGGGCGCGGGCGGCCGACTGCGGCGCCGATGCCGTCGTCGACCTGCGCGCGGGTGAGGATGCCGCGTCGCTGGCCTCACGCCTGCGTGCCGCCTGCGGCGGCGGCGCCGACGTCGTCGTCGACCCCCTGGCGGGCACCCCCGGCACCGCAGGGGTGCTCTCGCTCGCCGACGGCGGCCGCCTGGTCAACCTCGGCAGCACCGCAGGGCCGAGCCTCGCGGTCGACTCCGCAGCGCTGCGCAGCCGCTCGGCGGCCGTCATCGGCTACACGAACAACGGGCTCACCGCGACACGTCGCCGGGACGTCCTCACGACGGTGCTCGCCCACGCGGCCGCGGGGCACATCGAGGTGACGCACGACGTCGTCGGCCTCGAGGAGGCACCCGCCGCCTGGGCCGAGGTTGCCGCCGGGCGGGCTCCCCGCCGCGTGGTGGTCAGCCTGTGACCCCCGGGGCCGCCCCCCGGCGCCACGACCGCTGAGACCGCCACGCCGCCCACGCGCCCGTCGACCACAGGGCACCCACGACGAGCACGGGCTGGAACAGCAGGCGCACGAGCCGTGCGGCATCGGTGTCGAGACCGAATGCCGTGGTGCCGGTGACGTACTGGCTCACGTTCCCGGGAAACACGGCGACGAAGAAGGCCGCGACCACCCACCCCACGAGCGGGCGGTGACGCGCCGGCGCGAACGCGAGGGCCGCGGCGAGGGCCAGCTCGACGACCCCGCTCACGGCGATGACGACCTCGGGCCACGGCATCCACGTCGGCACCTGGGCGCGAAACGCCTCAGCTGCGGTGAAGTGCCCGACCCCGGCCGTCGCGAGCAGCGCGACGAGCAGCCAGCGCACCACGGCGCGCACCACCCCCGCGGTGCCCTGGTCACGAACCGGGGTCAGGGGCGCCGACGTCCTCACGCCTCCACCATGCCACGGGCCTTCATCACGGCGGCACGGGCACGTCCTCAGTCGTTCGGACATGGTGGAAACCCAAATGTTCTTGGCTCCGACACTGTCGATTGCCACAGGGGAGCCCTAGTCTCAGCGCGTAGGCCGCTGGCGCTCCGACGGTGCAGCGCACGTTCTCAGCAGGCCCCGCCACGGAGAGGCAGTGAGGCATTTCATGACACACAGGTTTGGATTGCGCCGGGCAGGAGGGGTGCTGACGGCCGCTTCGTTGCTCGCGGTGGCCCTGCCCGTCGGACTCGCGGCGGCACCTGCACACGCCGTATCGAACAACCTGGTCATCAGCCAGGTGTACGGAGGTGGCGGAAACAGCGGCGCCACCTTCACCCATGACTTCGTCGAGCTGTTCAACCGCGGCTCCGCGGCCGTCTCGCTCGCGGGAATGTCCATCCAGTACGCGAGCGCCACGGGCACCGGGAACTTCGGCTCGACCACCACACAGCTGACCCCGCTCCCCGACGTCACGCTCCAGCCCGGCCAGTACTACCTCGTCCAGCAGGCCTCGAACGCAGCCGTCGGTGCCCCGCTCCCGACGCCGGACGCCACGGATCCCTCACCCATCGCCATGGCTGGCGGGGCGGGCAAGGTTGCCCTCGCGCAGGACGTGACGAGCCTCGGGTGCAACGGGTCGGTCGCGCAGCCGTGCAGTGCAGAGCAGCTCGCCCGGATCGTCGACCTCGTCGGGTACGGGAACGCCAACTTCTTCGAGGGCTCGGGCGCAGCGCCGACGCTCACCGCCACCACCGCCGCCTTCCGTGGCGAGGACGGCTGCGTCGACACCGACAACAACTCCGCGGACTTCGCGGCCGCCCTCCCTGCTCCTCGGAACACCTCGGCGCCGCTGTCCCCCTGTGGCGGTCCGGTGGACCTGCCCCCGACGACGACGTGCCCGGCCACGCTCCTCGCTCCCTTCGAGGACGGGGCGTCGGCACCGGTCTCGGCCACCGACGACAACGACGACATTGGCTCGATCGCGATCACGTCGGCCGCGGTCACCGGAATCACCCTGGAGAGCGTCAACCTGGCAGCCGGCACCGCCGTCCTCACGGTGGCGCCCACGACGGCGCCGGGTGACTACGACGTGACGGTCGAGTTCGCCACGGATGCGGCGACACCGCAGACCGCGACGTGCACCGTCGCCGTGACGGTCGAGGCGGCCCCGCTGGACGTCCTCATCTCCGAGGTCCAGGGCTCCCTCCCGGCCAGCCCCCTGGTGGGCGAGAACGTGGTCGTCGAGGGCATCGTCACCAGCCTGTTCACCAACAACGACGTCCCCGACGGCTTCTTCCTGCAGGAGGAGGCGGCCGACTGGGACGCAGACCCGGCCACGTCGGAGGGCGTCTTCGTCTTCTGCCGTGGCGAGTGCCCCGCCGCAGGGGCCGTCGCCGTGGGCGACCTGGTGGAGGTCCAGGGCCGCGTCAGCGAGTTCTCCGGGATGACCCAGATCAGCTCCAACATCCCGGGCGGCTCGATCAGCGTCGTCTCGTCGGGCAACCCCCTGCCGCCCGCCGCCGAGGTCGCCCTGCCCGCTGACGGCTCGACACGCGCTGCGGCGACGTTCGAGAACATCGAGGGCATGGTGGTCGAGTTCTCCGACACCCTCGTGGTGAGCGAGTACTTCGAGCTGGCTCGGTTCGGTCAGCTGATCCTCACCGTGGACGAGCGTCCGTACCAGTTCACGCACGACAACCTCCCCAGTGTGGACGGGTACTCGGCCTTCCTCGAGGACCTGAACACTCGCCGGATCATCCTCGATGACGACAACAGCAACCAGAACGACGCCGTCACGGGACCGGACGACGAACCGTACCCGTGGCCGGCGGGCGGCCTGTGGCTGGACAACCGGGTCCGCGGCGGGGACACCATCGACGGCCTCACCGGCGTGATGCACTGGGCGAACGACGCCTGGCGGATCCGGCCGATCCAGGGCATGGACTATGAGTTCACGACCGCCAATCCGGCCCCGGCCGAGCCTGAGGACGTCGGAGGCCGGCTGACGGTCACGAGCTACAACGTGCTCAACTACTTCGCCACCGTCAACGCGGCCAACGTCTGTGGCCCCCTGGCCAACCAGGACTGTCGCGGAGCGGACTCGGAGATCGAGCGCGAGCGTCAGCTCACGAAGATCGCGGCAGGCCTGGCCGAGATCGACGCCGACGTGGCGGGCCTCATCGAGATCGAGAACGACGGAGACGACGCGGCGGTCAACCAGATCGTCGACGCCCTCAACGGGCTCACCGCGCCGGGCACCTACGCCGCGATCGAGACCGGCTTCATCGGGACCGACGCGATCAAGGTCGCCCTGATCTACCAGCCCGCCACCGTCACGCCGGTCGGGGACTACGCGATCCTGGACAGCAGCGACGACCCCCGGTTCATCGACACGGCCAACCGTCCCGTGCTCATCCAGACGTTCGAGGAGAACTCCACCGGTGAGCGCTTCACCATCGCGGTCAACCACCTGAAGTCCAAGGGCTCGGACTGCAACGCGCTCGGCGACCCGAACCTCAACGACGGACAGGGGAACTGCAACGAGACCCGCACCCTCGCGGTCCAGGCGCTCATGGACCACCTGGCGCAGGACCCGACCGGGAGCGGCGACCCCGACTTCCTCATCGTCGGCGATCTCAACTCGTACGCGATGGAGGACCCGATCACCAGCCTCGAGGCAGCCGGCTGGACCGACCTGCACGAGGAGTTCGAGGGTCCGACGGGATACAGCTACGTGTTCGACGGCCAGCTCGGTTACCTCGACACGGCACTGGCCAACGAGAGCCTGCTGCCGCAGGTGACCGGGACGACCGCCTGGCACATCAACGCCGACGAGTTCCCGCTCTTCGACTACAACGACGAGTTCCTCACCGGCGACGAGGCCAGCTTCGAACGGGAGTCCAACGCCCTGCCGCTCTACGCGCCGGACCCGCTGCGGTCCAGCGACCACGACCCGGTCGTCGTGGGGCTCTCCCTCGGCGACCCCGCCGAAGTGGTGTCAGACCTCCGCGAGACCCTGGCGGAGATGGGCATCCAGCGCGGCATCACCAACTCGTTGGACGCCAAGCTCCGTGCCGCCCTGGCGGACATGGCTGCCGATGACACGATCGGAGCCTGCACGAGCCTGCAGTCGTTCATCGACCAGGTGAACGCCCTGACCGGCAACAAGATCACTCCGGCGCAGGCGTCGATCCTCATCGAGGAGGCCGTCATCGCCCGGGTGATGCTCGACTGCTGAGCCACGCCCAACGCAGAAGGGGGAGGACGCCGCGAGGCGCCCTCCCCCTTCTGCGATGAGTGCGGGGGTGGTCGCCCCGCGACCCCTTCCGCACTCGCGGCGGGTGGGACGGGGTGGCAGGGTTGGGGCGTGAGCAGACCTCTTGGCGCGACCGGCATCCCCGACGACGCGACCGGCATCCCGGAGGGCTGCGCCGGCATCCCGGTCGACGCCCTCGACTTCTACGAGGACCTCGCCGTCGAGAACAGCCGCGCGTGGTGGCAGGCGAACAGTGCCCGGTATGCCGGCTCCGTCCTCGAGCCGCTCGAGGCCCTGCTCGCGACGCTCGAGGACGAGTTCGGGCCGGCGCACGTCTTCCGCCCCAACCGTGACGTGCGGTTCAGTGCCGACAAGTCGCCGTACAAGGACCACCAGGGCGCACTCGCGACGACGGTTCCCGGGATGGGCTTCTACGTGCAGGTCGGGGCCGCCGGGCTGATGACCGGCGGCGGCTTCTACCCGACCGGATCCGACCAGCTGCCTCGGCTCCGCGCCGCCATCGACGCCCCACGGTCGGGGCAGGACCTCCAGCGGATCGCGGACGCGCTCGTCGGCCACGGCTTCGAGCTCGACGGGGACCGGGTGGCCACCCGACCCCGCGGCGTCGCCGCCGACCACCCGCGACTGCCCCTGATGCGCTTCAGGAGCCTGGTCGCCAAGCGGGACCACGGAGCGCCGCCGTGGCTGTCGACCCCCGACGTCGTCGAGCACGTGCGCGAGGACTGGCGGGCCGTGCGCCCGCTCGTCGAGTGGCTCACCGAGCACGTCGGTGCCACGGAACAGCCCCGCCGCAGGTGACGAGTCCGGCGCCGATGCTGGGCACGGCATCCGGTGTGTCCTGGGTGCCGTGACCGGGTCAGTTCACGGGCCACACGATCCGGGTCCGCCACCCTGCCGGGTCGCCGGTCGGCTCGCTGAGGTACTCCTCCCACATGTCCGCGCGCGGCGTGAGCGCCCGCCCGGCCATCCACCCCTGTACCTCGGCGTACGTGACGGGCATCGCGTCGTACGGGCCGACGTGGACCGCCACGACGGCCGGGCCACCCGGCCGTTCGGCCACGACGACACCGCCGTCGGGCGTGTGCACGTCCCCGGCGACCGGGAAGCCCGCGGCCACGTCGACCGTCTCACCCGGCATCCCGTGGTACCAACCGAAGGGTGGGCCGGCGATGGCGCCACCCGCTTCGGGAACCGCCCCGGCGACCCGCTCGAACGCCTCGCCGAAGAACGTGGTCAGATCCCCCGTCGGGACGACGCGGCGCACCATGGCCACGGTCTCGGAGGGGATGTCGGTCAGCTGTATGTCCACCATCGCTCATCCCTTGCCTTCCACCCCCAGCGTCCCAGCGCCCGAGCCGGCACACCAGCCGCCGAGGTTGTCTTCCCGGTCACCCCGGACGCGCCTAGGCTTGAGGCCGATGACGAGGAGGTCGTGATGGCAGCGGACGCAGCGGACACCAGCGATCGCAGGACCAGGCCGACGGATGCCGACGTCGCGGCCTACGTCGATGCCGTCCCCGACGCACGCCGTCGGGCCGACACCCTCGAGGCGCTCGACCTCATGCGGAAGGTGACCGGGGTCGAGCCGCGCATGTGGGGGCCCACGATGATCGGCTTCGGCCGCCAGCCCTACCGCACCGCGGACGGCAAGGAGCACGAGTGGTTCGCCGTCGGGCTCGCACCGCGAAAGGCCGCCCTGACGCTCTACGGGCTGACCTACTACGACAGCAACTCCGACCTCCTCGAACGGCTCGGGCCGCACTCCACCGGGAAGGGTTGTCTGTACGTCAAGCGCCTCGAGGCCATCGACCGCGAGGTCCTGACCGAGCTCGTCCAGCGGTCGTGGGAGGCCAACAACGAGCAGCCCTGCTGAGGCACATCCCTTCGGGTGAGGTGGACTGCGGGGTGGACGGGCCTGGTGGGGGAGACTGGGGGCGATGACCCTCACCGACAGCCTGGCCCGAGCCTCCACCGCCTCGGATGCCGGTGCCACCACCGCGGCGGACGCGGCCTTCGACGTCTTCCTCGACTGGGCCGGCGAGCAGGGGCTGACGCTGTACGCCGCACAGGAGGAGGCTGTCCTGGCGCTGGCTGGCGGTGCGCACGTCGTGCTCGCGACCCCCACCGGCTCGGGCAAGTCGCTCGTCGCCGTCGCCGCGCACGCGCAGGCCCTGGCCGAGGGCCGCCGCAGCTGGTACACCGCCCCGATCAAGGCCCTGGTGAGCGAGAAGTTCTTCGCCCTCGTCGCGATCTTCGGGGCCGAGAACGTCGGCATGCTCACCGGCGACGCCGCGGTGAACCCCGGCGCCCCGATCATCTGCGCCACCGCCGAGGTCCTCGCGAACCACGCCCTGCGCGACCGCGAGCTCGCGGACATCGGCCTCGTCGTCATGGACGAGTTCCACTTCTACACCGAGCCCGACCGCGGGTGGGCCTGGCAGGTGCCGCTGCTGCTCATGCCCGACACGCAGTTCCTGCTCATGTCGGCGACCCTGGGTGACACGCGCCCCTTCGAGGACGACCTCACCCGGCGCACGGGGCGCGAGACGATCGCGGTCACCGGCGTGGACCGGCCGGTGCCACTGGAGTTCTCGTGGGTGCTCACCGCCGTGCACGAGACCCTCGAGCTGCTGCTGCGCGACGACCGCGGCCCGGTCTACGTCGTCTCGTTCACCCAGGCCTCCGCCGTCGAGCAGGCCCAGGCCCTCATGAGCGTCGAGGTCGTGAGCTCGGCCCGCAAGGCTGCGATCAAGGAGGCCGTGGGCGGGTTCCGCTTCGGCAAGGGCTTCGGGCAGGCCTTGCGCAGGCTCGTGCTGCACGGCATCGGGGTGCACCACGCGGGGATGCTGCCGAAGTATCGCCGCCTCGTCGAGACCCTCGCGCAGGGCGGGCTCCTGGCCGTCATCTGCGGCACCGACACCCTCGGGGTCGGCATCAACGTGCCGATCCGCACCGTGCTGCTCACGTCGCTCACCAAGTACGACGGCCGAAAGCAGCGGGTGCTGCGGGCCCGCGAGTTCCACCAGATCGCCGGGCGGGCAGGGCGGGCCGGGTTCGACACCGTCGGCTACGTCGTCGTGCAGGCGCCCGAGCACGTCGTGCTCAACGCCAAGGCGCTCGCCAGAGCCGGCGACGACGCCAAGAAGCGCCGCAAGGTCGTGCACCGGAAACCCCAGGAGGGCACGCTCTCCTACACCGAGGCCACCTACGAGCGCCTCGTCATGGCCCAGCCCGAGCCGCTGACCTCCAAGATGCGGGTCAACCACGCGATGGTGCTCAACATCCTCGACCAGTGGGAGGGGCAGCAGGCCGCCCTCCACACCCTGCTCCTGGACAACCACGAGGAGCCCGCCCGGCGCGAGGCCCTCGTCGAACGCGCCGTGCAGGTGCTCACGTCGCTGCTTCGCGCCCGGGTCGTCGAGCCGGACGACGGCTCGGCCCTCGAGGACTGGCTCCCCGCCGAGTCGGAGGAACACGCGTCGGATGCCGTCGCGCCAAAGGGCCTGTCGCCTCACCCCGCCGACGTGGGCACCCACGAGGACCTCGGTCCGATCGGCGAGCTGCTCGCGGCGGCAGGTCGCACCCTCGAGCTCGCACCCCTGGTCGCCGACGAGGTGACCGACGGCGGCACTGACGGCACGGCATCCGAGGAGGCCCGGCGCGAGCACGGGCGGCTCGAGCAGTTCGTGCGGGGCGACGGGCGGCGCTACGCCGAGGGGCCCTTCCAGGTGGCGCTCGACCTGCACGACGGCTTCGCGCTCAACCAGCCCCTGTCCGCCTTCGCGCTCGCGACCCTGGAGATGCTCGACCCCGAGGCGCCGGGCTACGCGCTCGACGTCGTGAGCGTCATCGAGGCCACGCTCGACGACCCGCGCCAGGTGCTCATGGCGCAGCGGTTCGAGGCGCGCGGCGAGGCGGTCGGAGCAATGAAGGCCGACGGGATGGAGTACGAGGAGCGGATGGACGCCCTCGACGACGTCACCTGGCCGCGCCCGCTCGCCGAGGAGCTCGAGGGGGCGCTGCGCGTGTACCGCCAGCGCCACCCGTGGGTCGACCCGCGCGACCTGTCACCGAAGTCGGTCGTGCGCGAGATGTACGAGCGGGCGATGACGTTCGGGGAGTTCGTCGCCCACCACAAGCTCTTCCGCGCCGAGGGCGTCGTGCTGCGCTACCTCACCGATGCCTACCGCGCCCTGCGGTCCACGGTGCCCACGTCTGCCCGCACCGAGGAGGTCGACGACATCGTCGAGTGGCTCGGCGAGGTCGTGCGGCACACCGACTCGAGCCTGCTCGACGAGTGGGAGGCGCTGGC
>DATIAB010000027.1:0-11859 GCA_035458265.1 Ornithinibacter sp.
ACGCCCGCCACCCGGCGGTCAGCCCGGCGAGGAAGCCGGTGTCGTCCCCGGCGTCCGCGAGGACCTGCTCGTCGGTGCTGAGCCGCACCTCGACGGGGGCGAGGGCCACGGCATCCTCGAGGGCGGCGAGCTGGGTCTGCAGGGCCTCCAGGTCGGCCTGGCGTCGTGAGAGCTCGGCCTCCAGGGTGACGATCTCGCCGAGCTTGGTGGCCTGGGTCATCAGCGCGCGTACGCGCTCGACGCTGGCCTGCATGGTCTTCAGCCGGGACTGTGTGTCGATGACCTGCGCGGTGACGTCCTCCGTCGACGTGGTGCGCGAGTAGACCTCGCCGATCGCGGACACCCGGTCGAGGGTGGCGTCGAGCTGGTCGGTCGGGACCGAGATCGTGATGCTGCTGAAACCACCCGTCGCCGCGATGTCGGACTCGCTCGCGATGGACTCGGAGAGGACCAGCCCCTGCGCGGCGGTGGCGATCGCGCGCACCTTGGTCGCCGCGGCGTCGACGTCCTCCACGGTCACGGAGATGTCGGCGCGCCGGGCCAGCTGGCGGTCGCTGACGCTGGCGGCGACAGTGGCGGGGTCGACGGTCGTGCCGACGGTGCCGCCTTGGGCTGGCGCGTCCGCGGGCGGTGCGGCTGCACCGGCATCGCCGTACTCCTTGACCGCGAGGTCACCACCCGTCTGCTCGACGGCGCCACCGCCCGAGGTGTCGGACATGACCGTGTCGGCCTCGTCCGAGCCGCCGCTGCAGCCCGCCAGGGCCACGAGCCCGAGCGTGAGCGCGATGGCCGTGGCTGTGGGCCGGCGTCCCGGCCGGCCGGGAAGGGGTGTACGGACGGTGCTGGCTGGGGTTCGCATGGTGACTCCTTCGTCGTGGCTGCTTGCCGTGGGGCGTCGGGATGCCCGGGAAGGTTCCCGGTCCCCGGTCTCGATCCGGTCACGGCCGATGGCTGCTCACGGCGCCTCGGTCGGTGCCCGGACCGAGCCCTCGCTGCGGCTGCGTCGGGGCTGCGTGAGAGGCTGGGACCATGACCACCGCGGCCGTGAGCACCCGGCCTCGCGTCGTCGTCGTGGGCGGGGGCATCGCCGGCCTGACCGCCGCGCTCGACGTCCTCGACGTCCTGCCCACGGCCTCGGTCACCGTGCTCGAGGGCAGTGACCGGCTGGGCGGAAAGCTCCGCCTGGATGCCGTCGCGGGTCACCACGTCGACGTCGGCGCGGAGTCGATGCTGGCCGTGCGCCCCGAGGGCACCGACCTCGTCGCCCGGGTGGGCGCGGAGGCCGACCTGGTCTCACCGGCGACCACGACGGCGTCGATCTGGAGCCGTGGTGCCCTGCGGCCGATGCCGGCAGCCACCCTCATGGGGGTCCCCACCGACCCGGATTCCGCGCGGGGCGTGCTCACCGACGACGAGGTGGTCCGGCTGCGCGCCGAGCAGGCGTGGCCGGGCGGCCCGGTGACCACCGACGTGTCGGTCGGTGACTACGTCGGGGCGCGGCTGGGGCAGGCGGTCGTCGACCGGCTCGTCGAGCCGCTGCTCGGCGGGGTGTACGCGGGGCACGCGTCCCGGCTGTCACTGCAGGCCACGATGCCCGTGCTGTGGGAGCGGGCGACGCGCGGCGAGAGCCTGCTCGCTGCGCGAACCGGTGTCACGGCATCCGGGCCGGGGGTTTCGGGGGGCCCGCCGCGGCCACCGTTCGCCGGGCTGCGCGGCGGGGTGGGGCGGCTCCCCGGACTCGTCGCGGACGACCTGCGCTCTCGTGGTGCGGTGCTGCGCACGGGTGCGGCGGTGCGCGGCCTCGAGCGGACGGCATCCGGGTGGCGGTTGGTCGTCGGCTCGGCCGCCGCGCCCGAGATGGTCGAGGCGGATGCCGTGCTCGTGTGCCTGCCCCCCGCACCGGCCTCCCGGCTGCTGGCCGTGCACGCGCCGGTGGCGTCGAGAGTGCTCGGCGACGTCGAGACCGCGTCCAGCGCGGTGGTCACCCTCGCCGTGGAGCGGGCCGGGCTCGGTGAGCTCCCGGGGTCGGGTTTCCTCGTGCCCCCGGTCGAGGGGCGCGCCATCAAGGCGAGCACGTTCAGCTTCCGCAAGTGGGCTTGGACGGGGGAGGTGTCCGATGCGGTCGTCCACCTGCGGGCCTCGCTCGGCCGGGCCCGCGAGGAGGCCGTGCTTCAGCGCGACGACGCCGACCTCGTCGCCGTCTCGGTCGCCGAGGTGGGGGAGGCGCTCGGGCGTCCGCTGCCGCGCGTCGTCGACGCCCACGTTCAGCGGTGGGGCGGCGGGCTGCCGCAGTACGCCGTCGGGCACGTGGATGCCGTGGCGTCGGTGCGTGCCGACGTCTCCCGACTGCCCGGCCTCGAGGTGGCCGGGGCCGCGTACGACGGGGTCGGCATCCCGGCCGTTGTCGCATCCGCAGGCCGAGCTGCCGCCGCTGTCGTCGAGTACCTGAGCACCCGAGGACCCACCACACCCACCACAGCACCGCCCACCACGTCCCGTCGAGGAGAGCATTCCGCATGACCGAGTCCGTCCCCCCCACCGCCGAGACACCCGAGCACCCCGCCACACCCGAGCACCCCGGCAACCCCGCCGCCGCCCGGATCCGCGAGATCAACGAGTCGATCCGCTACGCGATGTGGTCGGTGTTCGCCGTGGCCGAGCCGATCGGCGACGAGGACCGCGACGCCCTTGCCACCGAGGTCGAGGAACTGTTCACCGACCTCGCCGCCCGGGACGTCGTCGTGCGCGGGACGTACGACGTGGCCGGGCTGCGGGCCGACGCCGACGTCATGGTGTGGTGGCACGCCGAGACGATCGAGGCGCTGCAGGAGGCGTACCACGCGTTGCTGCGCACGGCCTACGGCCAGCACCTCGACCCGGTGTGGTCGGTGGCGGCGCTGCACCGCCCGGCCGAGTTCAACAAGAGCCACATCCCGGCATTCATGGCCGACGAGGAGGCGCGTGCCTATGTGTGCGTCTACCCGTTCGTGCGGTCCTACGACTGGTACGTCATGGACGATGCCGACCGGCGCGACATGCTGCGCGAGCACGGCCAGATGGCGCGCGACTACCCGGATGTGCGGGCCAACACCATCGCGTCGTTCGCCCTCGGCGACTACGAGTGGATCCTGGCGTTCGAGGCGGACGAGCTGCACCGGATCGTCGACCTCATGCGTGAGCTGCGGGCGTCCCGGGCGCGGATGCACGTGCGCGAGGAGGTCCCGTTCTACACCGGCCCGCGGGTGGCCGTGCGCACCCTCGTGCACCGCCAGCGCTGACCGCGATCCCAACATTTCCTCCCCATGAGGGAAGCACGAGGTCCGCAAGGCTTGTTACCCCCTGCCAACCTCGAGCTTCCCGGGTGAAGTTCGGGAGGCACTCGAGTCAGGCAGCCTCGGCCAGAGCGCGTCGTACCTTGGCGATCGCCGCGCCGGGACGCTCCAGGTCGGCCCAGGTGATGCGGACGACAATGTATCCGAGCGCCCGAAGCCGATCCTCGCGGCGCTTCTCGTCCCAGAGCACGTTGGCATCGCCATCGGCGTACTTCACCTTGCCGTCGAACTCGACGATGACCATCCTTCCCTCCACGAGGAAGTCCACCCGCCCGACCAGGCTCCCGTTCGCCTCGTGAATCGGCATCTGCGGCGTCAGCTGGATGCCGTGAGCCATCAGCTCGATGCGGCACCGGGTCTCACCGACGGACTCCGATCGTCCATCGACGAACGCCAGCATGGCCCGCACCCTCGACGAGCCGGGCCAGGACGACACCAGGGTCGCCGCGGTGGTGAGCTGGTCCACAGTCACCTTGCCCACGTGGAGGGCGTGGTCGGCACTCACGCTGCCAGCCACAGGCCCGTGGTCGAGGGCGAGCTGCACCAGTGCCGTGGCGACGTCGTCCGTGGCGCCGAGGTCGGTGCTGACGGGCAAGGGCCTCCTGGGATCGGTCGGGCGCGGCCGCACCCGAAAGGCCTTCACGCCGACCGCCCTGTCCACCGGGCGGTGCAGGTCTGGGCGGTGCAGGTCGACTCCCCACACGGGGAGGTCGTGGGCCAGGGCCGCGCTCCCGCTGGTCAGCGAGGCGTCGTCGTAGAGCAGATGTGCGCCGGCAGACAGGTGCCGGTGCCATGCCTCCGGCCGCTGGTCGACATCCTCGGTGACGGCATACAACCCGCGCCCGGGGTGGAGCAGGTGTCTCTCGCGCACGAGGCGTTCCAGCACCAGCGGGCTCACTGCCAGTGACCGGGCCTGAGCCACGGTGAACATGCCGCGTTGCCCCGCGGCCAGGGCCCGCAGCGCGGGATCAACGTTCGTCGTCATGAGGCCACGGTGGCCGACGTCGAGCCGTCGGGCACCGTGGGTGCGTGACCTGTGGACGACGCGCGAACGGCATCCGGCCTGTGGACGACGGGGTGGGCAAGGGAAGTGCGAGGTTCGCATGGCATGACAAGCCTTGCGAACCTCCCGCTTCCCTCATGGGGAGGAAAAGTCGAGGCCGGGCGCAGCGTCAGGCGTCGTCGGCCGGGCGCAGCGTCAGGCTGATCGAGTTGATGCAGTAACGCTGGTCGGTCGGGGTGTCATAGCCCTCGCCCTCGAAGACGTGCCCCAGGTGGCTGCCGCACGTGGCGCACCGCACCTCGACGCGGGGGCGTCCGGGCAGCGACCGGTCCTCGAGCAGCTCCACCGACTCGCCCGCGAGCGGCGAGAAGAACGACGGCCAGCCGCAGTGACTGTCGAACTTGGTCTCGGAGGTGAACAGCTCGGCACCACACGCCCGGCACGCGTAGGTGCCGACGGTCTTGGCATCGGTGTACTCACCCACGTAGGGGCGCTCGGTGCCTGCCTGGCGCAACACCTGGTACTCCTCGGGGGACAGTGCGGCCCTCCACTCCTCCTCGGTGCGGTCGACGGCGTAGGGACGGTCGGTCGGCTTCATCGTCATGCCCTGACCAACAGCGCGACCGCACAGATGGTTCCCGCAGGAAGCTGCCGAAACACCCGCGAAAGAACCGGGTGGGCGCCGCACGTCGGTGCTGCTCGTTAGGCTCGCGCCATGGTGGATGCACAGGTGCTGGAGATCGAGGGTCCTCACGGCCCCCGGCAGGTGCGCGTGAGCAGCCCCGACCGGGTCATGTGGCCCGACGCCGGCATCACCAAGGGCGACCTCGCCGCCTACGTCATGGCCGTCGGTGACCCGCTCATCCACCACATCGGCGACCGCCCCGTGACGCTGCAGCGCTTCCCTGATGGCGTCGAGGGCGAGGAGTTCTACCAGAAGAACCCACCCAAGGGCATGCCCGAGTGGGTGCGCACCGTCTCCTGCCGCTACCCGAGCGGCCGCCGCCATGCCCAGGTCGTGTTCGACGAGGTGGCGAGCGCCGTCTGGGCCGTGCAGATGAACACGGTGACCTACCACCCGTGGCCGGTGCGCACCGCGAACAACGACAACCCCGACGAGCTGCGCATCGACCTGGACCCCCAGCCCGGCCGCACCTTCACGGATGCCGTCGAGGCGGCGGCGGCGCTTCGCGAGCTGCTCGCCGAGGTCGGGCTCACCGGCTGGGCCAAGACCAGCGGCAACCGCGGGGTGCACGTCTACGCGCGGATCAGGCCGACTCACGAGTTCCTCGACGTGCGGCACGGCGTCATCGGCATCGCGCGCGAGCTCGAACGCCGCCTGCCCGACCTCGTGACGTCATCGTGGTGGAAGGAGGAGCGTGGGGAGCGGGTCTTCGTCGACTTCAACCAGGCCTGCCGCGACCGCACGATCGCCTCCGCCTACAGCCCGCGGCCGCTCCCGGGCGCCCCGGTGTCGATGCCGGTCTCGTGGACCGAGCTGTCGACGGTGAGCCCCGGCGACTTCACCGTGCTCACGGTGCCCGACGTGCTCGAGGACCGCGGCGATGCCTGGGCCGACATCGACACCGTGGTCGGCGACGTCTCCGGTGCGCTGGCCCTGTGGCAGCGCGACCTCGACGAGCGCGGCCTCGGTGAGCTCAACTTCCCGCCGGACTACCCCAAGATGCCAGGGGAGCCACCGCGCGTGCAGCCGAGCAAGCGACGCACCGACAAGGCAGACGCCGAGTACATGCCCCCCAAGGCCGAGCGTGACGCGGCCGAGCGCGAGCGGTGGGGGATGCCGGTGGTGCCGCCGGTGCCGCCGATGCTCGCCAAGGCGGTCAGGGGCATCGCCGCCCTGGACGGCCAGGACGTCAGCTTCGAGCCCAAGTGGGACGGCTTCCGCTCGATCATCTTCCGCTCGGGCGACCGCGTCGAGATCGGCAGCCGCAACGAGAGGCCGATGACCCGCTACTTCCCCGAGGTCGTCGAGGCAGTGCTGGCCAACCTGCCCGACCGGTGCGTCGTCGACGGCGAGATCATCGTCGTGCGGCCGGGGGAGGACCGTCTCGACTTCGACCTGCTGAGCCAGCGCATCCACCCCGCAGCCAGCCGCGTCGCCAAGCTCTCGATCGAGACCCCGGCGCGCTTCGTCGCCTTCGACCTGCTCGCCCGGGGGGACACCGACCTCACGGGCAAACCCTTCCGCGAGCGTCGCGCCCTGCTCGAGCAGGCGCTGGCCGGAGCTAGGGCTCCCATCCACCTCACCCCGGCGACGACCGACCGGGCGCTCGCGCAGGAGTGGTTCACCGAGTTCGAGGGCGCCGGGCTCGACGGCCTGATCGCGAAGCAGCTCGACGGGGGCTACGAGCCGGACAAGCGCACGATGGCCAAGATCAAGCACGAGCGCACCGCTGACTGCGTCGTCGCGGGCTACCGCACCCACAAGAGTGGTGACGACCTCGTCGGCAGCCTGTTGCTCGGCATCCACGACGACACGGGACAGCTGCTCTCCGTCGGGGTGATCGGGGCCTTTCCCATGGCCCGGCGCAAGGAGCTGTTCGACGAGCTGCAGCCGCTGGTCACCACGTTCGAGGACCACCCCTGGAGCTGGGCCGCCCAGGAGGAGGGTACGCGCACCCCCCGCGCCTCGGCCGGCAGCAGATGGGCCGCAGGCAAGGACCTGTCGTTCACCCCGCTGCGCCCCGAGCTGGTCGTCGAGGTGCGGTACGACCACATGGAGGGGGTGCGGTTCCGCCACACGGCACAGTTCGCCCGGTGGCGCCCGGACAAGGAGCCGGCCGACTGCACTTACGACCAGCTCGACGAACCGGTGTCCTACGACCTGTCCGAGGTTCTCACGGGGGGGCCTGGATGAGGCGGGACCGACGATGACCAGCCGGGCGCAGCGGGTCGCGACCGCCGGAGCAGCGGTGGGGGTGACCAGTGCCGTCGCGGGTGGAGCGGGGTCGCTCGCAGCCGCCGCCTACTTCGCGCGCCGGGTGCTGACGCCTGATCGCCAGCGCCCCGACGACGTCGTCGTGCGAGCCGCCGGGGCCCACACCGTCACCCTCACCGCGACCCTCGAGACCGTCGTGCCGGGACGCTACGGGTTGTGGATCGACAACGGATTCGGGCACGTACGCATCGGCGACGTCATCGAGGTCGACGCTGACGCGGGCACCGTGGAGCGTGAGCTGATCGCCGTCGACCGCGGCTACCTCGCACCCGGCACCGCTCGCTGGAACGCCTACTTCCACGGCGCCCCGCCCGATGTCACCATCGGGGCCGACACCGAACACGTGACGTATGCCGGTGAGCTCGGCCCGATGCCCGCCTGGGTCGTGCGCCCGGACGGTGAGCAGGCGCGGACCTCCGGCCGGTGGGCGGTCCTCGTCCACGGGCGGGGTGCCCGCCGCGAGGAGACGATCCGCGCGATGCCGCCCCTGCTCGCACAGGGGTGGACCTGCCTCGTCCCGAGCTACCGCAACGACGAGGGCGTGCCGTCCGGGCCCGACGGGCGTTACGCCCTCGGACTCTCGGAGTGGCGGGACGTCGAGGCCGCGATGGCGTACGCCGTCGAGCACGGCGCGCACGAGATCCTGCTGACCGGGTGGTCGATGGGTGGTGCGATCGTGATGCAGACGCTCGACCGGTCGCCTCTGTCCGCGCTCGTGTCGCGGGTCGTCCTCGATGGCCCCGTCATCGACTGGGGTGACGTCCTGGCCCACCACGCGCAGTCGCACCGGCTGCCCCGGCACGTCGGGTCCCTCGCCCGCTCGATGATGAACCAGCGGTGGGGCCACCGGATGGTCGGGGTGCGCGAGGGGGTGGACCTGGCCAAGACCGACTGGGTGCGCCGAGCCGACGAGCTGCACCACCGCATCCTGCTCATCCACTCAAATGGCGACGACTTCGTCCCGGTGGGGCCGTCACGGGCGCTGGCCGCCGCCCGCCCCGACCTCGTGCGGTTCGAGGAGTGGCAGGTGGCCCACCACTGCACGGAGTGGAACACCGAGCCCGAGCGCTGGGAGCGCCTCGTGGCCGAGTTCGCGTCCGGTTGAGCGGATCTCGCTCATAGTCATTTCGGGCCATGTCGGCGGCGTCTGCGCAGGTATACCGTGCGCGAGGGTGCCGCAGACGCTGCGGTGCATGAACATCCCAGCGGTGACCCGCAGGGGGGTGGCCGCGAGTCGGTGACCCTCGTGGGGGTGGGCGACGGCCCGCCCCCACGAGCTGGCCGACGCGTCAGGGCCGGATGCGCCAGAGCCCGAGCAGCGTGCCGGCCTCTTCGAGCACCAGGCGGGGCGCGAGGCGGATGCCGCCGGCTCCACCGAGCAAGGGCCCGCTGGTCACCCTGGTGCCGTCCCCACCGACCAGGGTCGGCGCGACGGACAGGGCGAGCTCGTCGATGACACCCTCGGCCAGGGCGGAGGCCAACAGGCTGGGCCCACCCTCGCAGAGGACCCGGCCGAGCCCCAGGTCAGCGAGCACCGCGAGCGCAACAGCGAGGTCGACGCGGGCATGTCCGGCGACGACCACGGCATCCGAACCGAGGGCGCTGCGGGCGCGCGCGAGGCGACGTGGACCGGCTGACTCGCAGGTCACGAGCAGCCCGGCGCCGCGGCTGGCGGCCGGGACCCGAAGCCCCTCGGGAACCCGCCCGGACCCGCTGACGACGACGAGTGCCGGTGGTGACGGCCGGGCGCGCGTCGGCTCGATCCGTTCATAGCCCTCCGCCCGCACCGTGCCCGCGCCGACGAGCACGGCGTCGCACAGGGAGCGTTGGAGGGCGAAGACCCGGTTGTCGGCAGGGGTGTTGATCGTGCCGCTGCGGCCGTCTGCGCCGACCGCCGAACCGTCCAGGGTGCTCACGACGTTCGACCGCACCCACCGTCGGTGCGGGAACGCGTAGAGCCCGGCGAGGTCGGATGCCGTGACACGCGCTCCGGGTTGGGGCGGTCGTCGTGGGTCGAGGAGGACACGCATGCGGAGAGTGTCTCAGGGGATCCGACCGCTCCGGCCCACGGCGTCCGCGGGTCTGCAAGGATGCCGCGATGGGCAAGGGTTCGAAGAAGAGCAAGAATTCCGAGACGAAGTCGGACAAGAAGTCGGACAAGAAGTCCGGCAAGGGCGGGGCCGTGCCGAAGCGCGAGGTCGCCGGCTCCGGCGCCCTGCCGGCCGAGCAGGTCACGCCCGACACGCAGCTCTCGGGCAAGGCGGCCAAGAAGGCCGAGAAGAAGCGCCGCAAGGCCGCGAAGGCACGCGGGGACGTGGCCGTCGAGCCCGTCACCTGGTCGCAGGTGCTGCGCGTCGGGCCGGGCTTCTCGCTCGCCGACCTCGACTCCGGCTCCACACCCGGCTTCACGGGCGACAAGGCCGCTGGTGAGGCGGTCATGGGCGAGCTGCAGGCGCGACTGAGCGACCTCCAGGAGCGGCTGTACGCCGAGTCCAAGCGCGGCGGTGGGCGTTCCGTCCTGCTCGTCATCCAGGGCATGGACACCTCCGGCAAGGGCGGCATCATGCGCCACGTCGTCGGGGCCGTCGACCCACAGGGCATCGACATCACGTCGTTCAAGGCGCCGAGCGCCGAGGAGAAGCGCCACCCGTTCCTCTGGCGCATCCGCCGCGCACTGCCGACCCCGGGCGACATCGGCGTCTTCGACCGCAGCCACTACGAGGACGTGCTCATCGTGCGGGTCCACGACCTCGTGCCGCGCGGGACGTGGTCGCGCCGGTACGCACAGATCAACACCTTCGAGGCCGGGGTCGTCGCGTCCGGCACGACGATGGTCAAGGTCATGCTGCACATCTCCAGCGACGAGCAGAAGGCCCGCCTCACCGAGCGGCTCGAGCGCGAGGACAAGCACTGGAAGTACAACCCCGGAGACGTGGACGAGCGGATGCGCTGGCCCGACTACATGCAGGCCTACCAGGCGGTGTTGGAGAAGTGCTCCACGGATGCCGCGCCGTGGTTCGTCGTGCCCGCCGACAACAAGTGGTACGCCCGCCTGGCCGTGACCAACCTGCTCCTCGAGCACCTCGAGGCCATGGACCCGAAGTGGCCGGCAGCCGACTTCGACGTCGAGGCGGAGAAGACCCGGCTGGCCCTCATGCCCTGAGGGCGCGCTCGAGGAGCAGCGTGACGGCATCCGGCCCCACCGACGTTCCCAACGTGCCGAACGTGCTCCCGTGGTCGCCTCCGAGGCGGCTGGCGACGAAGGCGTCGGCCACGGGCGTGGGGGCGTGTCGGACGAGCAGGCAGGCCTGCAGGGTCACGGCCAGGTGCTCGACGAGGCGCCGCGCCGCAAACGGGGCGTCCGGTGCCTGAGCGAGTTCGGATGCCGTGTCGCACCGGTCGATCGCAGCGTCCAGCACCGCGTCGTGCCCGCGAGCCAGGGCGAGCTCCTTGCCCAGTGCGGCGAGGGATGCCGGGTCGCGCGTGAGCGCCCGCACGACGTCGAGCGCGTTGACGTTGCCTGAGCCCTCCCAGATCGAGTTCAGGGGCGCCTCGCGGTAGAGCCGGGCCAGGCCGTTCTCCTCGACGTAGCCGTTGCCGCCGAGGCACTCCAGCGCCTCCGCGACCATCGGCGCCGTGCGCTTGCACACCCAGAACTTGCCCAGGGCCACCCCGAGCCGGACGAGGTCGTTCTCGCCGGAGTCGACGGCGTGGGCCAGGCGCATCGCGAGCGCCGTCGCCGCCTCGCTCTCCAGGGCGAGGTCGGCGAGGACGTTGCGCATGAGGGGCTGGTCCACGAGCAGCGACCCGAAGGCGCTGCGGTGCCGGGCGTGGTGGACGGCCCTCACGAGGGCTGCGCGCATCGTGGCTGTCGACCCGAGCACGCAGTCCAGGCGCGTCGACGCGACCATCTCGATGATCGTGCGGATGCCGCGACCCTCCTCGCCGACCCGGACCGCCCACGCACCCTCCAGCTCGATCTCCGACGAGGCGTTCGACCGGTTCCCGAGCTTGTCCTTGAGCCGTTGCAGGCGGATCTCGTTGCGGGCGCCGTCATCGAGCACCCGGGGGAGCAGGAAGCACCCCAACCCGGCGTCGGTTCGGGCCAGCACGAGGAACCCGTCGCTCATCGGGGCCGAGCAGAACCACTTGTGTCCGGTGAGGCGGTAGGTGTCTCCAGCCAGCGGACCGCCCGGGGTCCGGACGGCCCGGGTCGTGTTGGCACGCACGTCGGAGCCGCCCTGCTTCTCGGTCATCCCCATGCCCACGGTGAGCCCGGCCTTGGTGGCCATGGGTGCGAGCACGGGGTCGTACGCGCGCGAGGTGAGTCCCGGCATCCAGCGGTCGGCGGTGGCGGGCTCGGCCGCCAGGACCGGTGCCGCGGCGTACGTCATCGACACCGGGCACAGGTGGCCTGCCTCGACCTGGGACCACACGATGAACCCGGCGGCTCGTCGGGCGTGGGCGCCGCTGGCTGAGGGGCGCGACCACGGTTCGGCCGTGAGCCCGTGGCCGACGGCGACATCCATGAGCCGGTGGTAGGACGGGTGGTACTCCACCTCGTC
>DATIAB010000028.1:0-13653 GCA_035458265.1 Ornithinibacter sp.
GAGTAGCACGTTGCCCATCGTCGTCCAGAAGTACGGCGGATCGTCACTGGCCGACGCCGAGAGCATCAAGCGGGTCGCGGGGCGCATCGCGGAGACGAAGAAGGCCGGGAACGACGTCGTCGTGGCCGTGTCGGCCATGGGTGACAGCACCGACGACCTGCTCGACCTCGCCCAGGAGGTCAGCCCCGTGCCGCCCCCGCGCGAGCTCGACATGCTCATGACCGCCGGTGAGCGGATCTCGATGGCCCTGGTCGCGATGGCGATCTCGGACCTGGGCTACAGCGCCCGGTCCTTCACCGGCAGCCAGGCCGGGGTCATCACCGACGGCGTGCACGGCAAGGCCAAGATCATCGACGTCACGCCGGGTCGCATCACCGAGGCGCTGGCCAAGGGCCACATCGTCATCGTCGCCGGCTTCCAGGGCGTGAGCCAGGGAACCAAGGAGATCACCACCCTGGGTCGCGGAGGCACCGACACCACCGCCGTCGCGCTCGCCGCGGCGCTGCGTGCCGACGTGTGCGAGATCTACACCGACGTCGACGGCGTCTTCACCGCCGACCCGCGCATCGTGCCCAGTGCCCGCAAGCTCGACCGCATCTCCAACGAGGAGATGCTCGAACTGGCGGCGTCGGGCTCCAAGGTGCTGCACCTGCGCAGCGTCGAGTACGCGCGGCGTTTCGACATCCCCATCCACGTCCGGTCGTCGTTCTCCCACAAGAAGGGCACGATCGTCACCGACCAGCCAGCACCAGAAGGAGACGCCGTGGAAGCCCCGATCATCGCCGGTGTGGCCCACGACCGCAGCGAGGCCAAGGTCACCGTCGTCGGCGTGCCCGACCGCACGGGCATGGCCGCGCTGATCTTCGAGGCGGTGACCCTCGCGCAGATCAACATCGACATGATCGTGCAGAACGTCTCGGCCACGGCAACGGGGCTCACCGACATCTCGTTCACCCTGCCCAAGACCGACGGCACGGCCGCCGTCGAGGCGCTGCGGCGGGTGCAGGCCGACGTCGGGTTCAGCGGGGTGCAGTACGACGACCAGATCGGCAAGCTCTCGCTCGTCGGGGCCGGCATGCGCTCCAACCCCGGCGTCTCCGCGACGTTCTTCAAGGCACTGGCGAACGCCGGGGTCAACATCGAGATGATCTCCACGTCCGAGATCCGCATCTCGGTCATCACGCGTGGCGACCTCCTCGACGATGCCGTGCGCGCCGTCCACACGGCCTTCGGGCTGGACTCCAGCGAGGGTGAGGCCGTCGTCTACGGGGGCACCGGCCGCTGACGTGGGCACCATGGTGGAAGCCGACGGCGGACCTTCGACGGGCTGGCAGCCGACCCTCGCGGTCGTGGGCGCCACGGGCGCGGTGGGGAAGGTCGTCCTGGACGTCCTGCCGACACGGCACTCCCACTGGGCGTCGGTGCGGCTGGCGGCGGGTGCCGAGGACGTCGGCTCCGTGCTGCGTGTGGCCGGCCAGGACGTCGTCGTCGAGGCCCTGACCCCGGAGTTCTTCGACGGCATCGACGTTGCCATCTTCGACATCCCCCCGGCGATCGCCCGGGAGTGGGTCGAGCGGGCCGCGGCGCGCGGGGTCGTGGCCATCGACAACAGCACCGAGTTCCGCACCGAGCCCGACGTGCCCCTCGTCGTGCCGGAGGTCAACCCGCGCCAGGTCGCCGACCGTCCGCGCGGCATCATCGCCAACCCCGGCGCGACCGTCATGACGATGATCGACGCGCTTGCCGTGCTCCATGCCGCCTGGGAGCTCACCGAGCTGGTCATCACGACGCTGCAGGCCGCGTCCGGCCTGGGGCGCGCCGGCATCAGCCGGTTGCACGACGAGCTCGACGTCGTGCACGGCGACCGCGAGCTCGGCACCCGGCCCGGCGACGTCCGCCGGCTCATCGAGCACGAGCTCGGGGAGTCGGTATTCCCGGCGCCCCTGGTGCTCAACGTCATCCCGTTCGTCGGGCACCACGTCGGCGACGGCTGGACGAGCGAGGAGGTCAAGGTGCGCGACGAGACGCGCAAGATCCTCGGCATCCCCCATCTCCCGGTCTCCGCGACCTGCGTGCGGGTGCCCGTGGTCTCGTCGCACTCGGTCATCGTGCACGCGACCTTCGCCCGCAGGGTGCGCGTTGCCGACGCCCGGCAGGCGCTCGTCGAGGCGCCGACGATCGTCGTCCTCGATGACCCCGACGAGCCCGAGTTCCCCACGCCGAACGACGTCGTCGGGGCCGACCCGCGCTTCGCCGGCCGCATCCGTCAGGCCCCTGAGGCGCCGATGACCCTCGACCTGTTCATCAGCGGAGACAACCTGCGCAAGGGGGCGGCGCTGAACATGGTCCAGACTGCTGAGCTCGTCGCCCGCGACCTGCGGTCAGGCGCGACAATGGACTCGCGTGCCCCCGGCACGACCGACAGACCGCCCGGCACGACCGACAGACCCAGCCCCGCCCGCCCATCACCCTCGCACCGCAGGAGCGCACCATGACCGTCCGCACCGTCGCCATGCTCACCGCAGGCGGGCTCGCCCCGTGCCTGTCGTCCGCCGTCGGTGGTCTCATCCAGCGCTACAGCGAGATCGCGCCCGACGTGCGGATCATCGCCTACCTCGGTGGATATGCCGGTCTGCTGCGCGGTGAGTGGGTCGAGGTCACGCCGCAGGTGCGCGAGAACGCCCACCTGCTGCACCTGCGTGGCGGTTCGCCGATCGGCAACTCGCGCGTCAAGCTCACCAACGTCGCCGACTGCGTCAAGCGCGGGCTCGTGAAGGAGGGCCAGGACCCGCTCCACGTCGCGGCCGAGCAGCTCACCAAGGACGGCGTCGACGTGCTGCACACCATCGGGGGTGACGACACCAACACCACCGCAGCTGACCTCGCGGCCTACCTGCACGACAACTCCTACGAGCTGACCGTCGTGGGGCTGCCCAAGACGATCGACAACGACGTCGTCCCGATCCGACAGTCACTCGGGGCGTGGACGGCGGCCGAGCAGGGCTCGGTCTACGCGCAGAACATCATCGCGGAGCACTCGTCGAACCCACGCATGCTGATCATCCACGAGGTCATGGGGCGCAACTGTGGCTGGCTGACGGCCGAGACGGCCCGCCGCTACCACGCCTGGGTCGCCGAGCAGCAGTTCCTCGAGGGCTTCGGCAACGACCCGCGCTGCTGGGACGTGCATGCCGTGTTCGTCCCCGAGGAGCACATCGACATCTCCGCCGAGGCGGTCCGGCTCAAGGCGATCATGGACGAGATCGGCTGCGTCAACATCTTCCTGTCCGAGGGCGCCGGGGTGGCCGAGGTCGTCGAGGAGCTCAAGGCCGCGGGCCAGGAGGTGCCGGTCGACCCCTTCGGCCACGTCCAGCTCGACAAGGTCAACCCGGGCGCCTGGTTCGCCAAGCAGTTCGGCGAGAAGCTGCAGGCCGAGAAGACGATGGTGCAGAAGTCCGGCTACTTCAGCCGGTCGGCAGCGGCCAACGCCGAGGACCTCGACCTCATCGCGCAGTGCACCGCGCTCGCCGTCGACTCTGCGCTCGCCGGGGTGTCCGGTGTGGTCGGCCACGACGAGGAGCAGGGCGACACGCTGCGGGCGATCGAGTTCCCGAGGATCAAGGGGCACAAGAAGTTCGACGTGGCCGCACCCTGGTTCCGCGAGCTCAAGGACTCGCTCGGCCAGGCCTGACCGGGGCGGGTGGACGAGCCGGAGACGGGACGGCACGCCGTGGTCGACGCCTGGTGGGTCGCCGTCGGTGTGTATGCCGTGCTGTTCGTCGGCCAGCGACTGTGGCGCGCCCGGACGTGGGTGCCGCCGGAGTGGCCCGAGGCCGACTACGGGTGGAAGGTCACCCACCTGTTCTGGGTTCCGTTCCACGTCCTGGATGCCGTGTTCGGCATCCCGTTGATCTTCGCGATCTTCATCGCCTACTTCGCGATCTGAGGGCAGGATGGCACGGTGATCCCCGATCTGTTCCTGCTCCCCGAGGAGCGGGACAACCCCCACACCCGCATCGACGAGGGCCACGGTCCGGGAGTCGCGTGGAGCGAGGGGAACCACGTGCGAGCCGTCGTCCACGGCCAGCCGTACCTCGCCGAGCTCCACGAGCGCATCGGGGGGCTGGGGGAGGGCGACCTGCTCTACTTCGTGGACTGGCGCGGCGACCCCGACCAGCTGCTCACCGACGACCCCGCGTCGAGCGTCTCCGCGACCTTCTCGGCGGCGGCCCGCCGCGGTGCCGACGTCCGCGGGCTGCTGTGGCGCTCGCACTGGCACCGCTTCGGCTTCCACTCGCACAAGTCCCGCCTTCTCGGCGTCGAGATCGACGAGGCGGGTGGTCAGTGCCTGCGGGACATGCGGGTGCGCACCGGTGGTGCCCACCACCAGAAGTTCGTCGTGCTCCGCCACCGCGACGACCCCTCGCGGGACATCGCCTACCTCGGCGGGATCGACCTGTGTCACGGCCGCCGCGACTCCATCGCCCACGAGGGCGACCCGCAGCCCATCGCGATGCCCCAGGTCTTCGGGCCGCGGCCACCGTGGCACGACGTGCAGGTGGCGATCCAGGGGCCCGCCGTGGCCGACGTCGAGACCACCTTTCGTGAGCGCTGGGAGGACTCCACGCCCCTGACGCTGAACCCCGGCCGCCTGCTGTCCAGCCTGGCGCAGGGGGAGGACCTCGAGCCGCGACCCCTGGCCGAGCAGGCACCACCTCCGCCGGCCCCCGCGACCGCCACCGAGGCCGTTCAGGTCGTGCGGACCTACCCGTCGATCCTGCCCAAGGGCTTCGACTTCGCACCCCAGGGCGAGCGGAGCATCGCCCACGCGAACGCCAAGGCCGTGCGCCACGGGCAACGGCTGATCTACCTCGAGGACCAGTACCTGTGGTCGGAGGAGGTCGGCCGTCACTTCGGTGCCGCACTGCGGGACAACCCGCACCTCCGGCTCATCGCCGTCATCCCCATGGTCCCGGACGTCGACGGCGCCGTGTCGCTCCCGCCGCAGCTCTACGGCCGCAAGCTCGCCATGGACCTGCTGCTCGAGGCCGGCGGTGACCGGGTGGCGGTCTACGGGCTGACGAGCGAGGCGGGCTACCCGATCTACGTCCACGCCAAGGTCTGCATCGTCGACGACGTCTGGGCCAGCGTCGGCTCCGACAACTTCAACCGCAGGTCCTGGTCGAGCGACTCGGAGATCGCGTGTGCCGTGCAGGACGTGCGGGTCAGCGATCGCGACGAACCGGCGCCCCGTGACAGCTTCGCGCGGCGGTTGCGGCGCGAGCTCGTCGGTGAGCACACCGGCATCCACCCCGACGACGTGCCCGACGACCCGGACGAGCTCTGGGACCTCATGGCGCAGACCGCCACCGCCCTCGACGAGTGGTACGCCGCCGGAGCCGCCCCGCGCGGGCGGCGCCACGTCCCGCGGCCGCGTGGGCCGATGAAGGGGACGGCCGTGCGCTGGCGTCGCCGGTCCGGCGCCTGGAGCGGGGCCCTCGGGGTCGACCGCCCCGCAGGTCGCCTGCGCCGGCTCGACCCTCCCGAGCTCACGCGGGCGCAGCTGCTCTGGGCGCCGCGGCTGTACGACGCGTTCGACCCCGACGGCACCGTCCTGCGCGACGACGCCATCTGAGCCCGGGTCTGCAGGCTTCAGGCGTCCCTCTTGTGACCTCTTGGTCGATCTGGGGACGCTGGGGACGCTGGGGACGCCGGGTGTGGGGGCAGGCGGCGGATGCCGGGGCGCGGCATCCGCTGTGGGAACCTTGGGGGCAAGCCCTCGTGGGGGAGTGACCTGCCGCCCCCTGCGCCACCTCGACCCCGGAGGACCACGCGTGCCCGACGCCCCGGCCACCGATTTCCGCCCCGTGATCCTCGGGGGCGACATCACCGCCTACACCCTCGTGCGCACGTTCCACGAGGCCTACGGTGTGCGTCCCCTGGTCGTCAACATGACCGATGGCGGGCCGATCGGGCTGAGCACGGTGTGCGACCACGTGTACGTCGAGGGCTTCGAGGACGAGGGCGTGTTCGTCCAGGCCCTGGAGAAGGTCGGCCGTGAGCACGCGCGTGCCGGCGTTCCGCTGCTCCTCGTGGCCGCCGGTGACTGGTACGTGCGGATGATCATCGAGCACAAGGGCCACCTCGGCCAGTGGTTCACCATCCCCTACATCGAGCTCGACCTGCTCGACCGCATCGTGCGCAAGGACGTCTTCTACGAGCTGCTCGACGAGGTGGGCGTGCCCTACCCGAAGACCGTCGTCGTCGACATGTCGCGCGACAACGGCGAGGAGCGCGACCTGCCCTTCGAGTTCCCCGTCGTCATGAAGCCGGCCGACAGCGCCCTGCACCACTACGCGAAGTACCCGGGCAAGAAGAAGGTCTTCATCCACGACACGCGCGCCGAGCTCGACGCCGCGCTCGCGGCGGTCCGGGCCTCGAACTACGACGGCAACTTCCTGCTCCAGGAGTTCATCCCGGGCGACGACACGAACATGCGGGTGCTCACCTGCTACTCCGACCAGCACGGCAAGGTCCGCTTCGGAGCGGTCGGCCACGTGCTGCTCGAGGAGCACCACCCGATGGCCATCGGCAACCCGTGCGTCATCATCACCACCGAGATCGACGAGATCGTCGAACAGGCCGCGCGCTTCCTCGAGCACGTCGGCTACGTCGGGTTCTCCAACTTCGACCTCAAGTACGACCGCCGTGACGGCACGCTGAAGTTCTTCGAGATCAACGTGCGGCTGGGGCGCTCGAACTTCTACGTGACCGCCGGCGGCAACAACGTGTCCGAGTGGTACGTGCGTGACTGGGTGCGGGGGGAGGAGATGGACGGCGTCGAGCTGGCCCGCGGCGAGCACCTGTTCGCGTTCGTGCCGAAGTACGTGATCAGGCACTACGTCCAGGACCCCGTCCTGCGCGACCGTGCCCTGGCCCTCATGAAGGCGGGCCGTGCCAGCGACCCCAACGTCTATCCGCCCGACCTCACGCTCAAGCGGCGCGCGTACAACCTCGCGTACCACGTGAACCAGGTGCGCAAGTTCCGCACGCACTTCGTCGCCCGATGACCGAGCCGGATGCCGTGGCACCGGTCGGGCGCGACGAGCCTGCCGGCGTCCTCGGCGGTCTCGGGCCCGCTGCCACGGTGCACTTCATGCACCGGGTCGTCGAGCTGACCGATGCACGCAACGACCAGGAGCACGTCGACCTCATCGTGTGGCAGCACGGCAGCATCCCCGACCGCACGGCGTACCTGCTCGGCCACGGCGAGAGCCCGGAGCCCTCGCTCGTGGCCGATGTCGTGGCGCTCGAGCGCGCGGGGGCGCACTTCGTGGCGGTCCCGTGCAACACGGCGGTGGTGTGGCTCGAGCAGATGCGTGCCGCGGTCGGGATCGAGGTGCTCGACACGGTGGGGGAGTCGGTCTCCGCGGCGCAACGAGCCGTGCCGGGGCTGGCGCGCCTCGGGGTGCTCGCCACCGACGGCACGCTCCTCGGTGGCACCTACTCGGCGGCGGCAGCCTCCGTGGGCATCGACCTGATCGTGCCGGACCCCGATGTGCAGCGCGAGGTCATGGCCATCGTGTACGACGGGGTCAAGGCGGGGATGCCGGTGTCCCGCAGCCGTTTCGACGCCGTCGTGGAGCACGTTCGTGGGCTGGGTGCCGAAGCGGTCGTGCTGGGCTGCACCGAGCTGTCGGTGCTGCACGGGCAGCTGGGCATCGACGACCCGACCATCGTCGACTCCATCGACTCCTTGGCCCGCCGGGTCATCGAACGTGCTGGAGCGCCGCTGCGAGGCTGACGGCCGCCCACGGGTGCCGATTCGCCTCGTCACCTGACGCGACGGCATACGATCGCGACATGGACGATGGCGGCACGGCTGCTCGCGACATCGACGGCGAGGACGACGTCCCGGCGCCCTACGTGTCGACCGGCCACCTGCCGCGCGACGAGCGGGTGCGTGACGAGGTGGCCGCCTGTCACCGCGAGCTGGCCGCGGTCGGTGACGGCAGTGTGAGTGACGTGTATCCCGCACTTGCACAGGCGGATCCGTCGCATTTCGGGATCGCCGTGATCAGTGTGGACGGTGACGAGTTCGTGGCGGGCGACGTCGACGTGCCCTTCGCGCTCATGAGCGTCGCCAAGCCCTTCGTCTTCGCCCTGGCCTGTGCCCGGTTGGGGGTCGACGCCGTCATCGCGCAGATCGGGGTGGACGCGACCGGGCGCGCCTTCAACTCGCTGGCCGCGGTGGAGAGCAGCCGCGACGGCCGCACGAACCCGATGGTCAACTCGGGCGCCATCGCCTGCGCCGGGCTGCTCCTCGCGCCGGGGTCCGACGGTGCGAGCAGGGTCGACGATGCCTGGGACGAGCTGCGCGCCGGGTTGTCCGCCTTCGCCGGGCGCGACCTGTGGCTCGACGAGGAGGTCCACGACAGCGCCCGCACCACGAACCAACGCAACCGCGCGCTCGGGCAGCTGCTGCACTCCCTCGGCCGGCTCAGCGACCCGGACGGCGCCGTCGACCTCTACACGCGGCAGAGCTCACTGGGCGTCACCGCCCGCGACCTCGCGGTCATGGGTGCGACCCTGGCCGACGGGGGCATCAACCCGGTGACGGGGTACGCCGTCGTCAGCCCGGAGGTCGCGGCACGGACGCTTGCGGTGATGACGACCGCGGGGATGTACGAGACCTCGGGCGACTGGCTGGTGCGGGTCGGTCTTCCGGGCAAGAGCGGCATCGGGGGCGGCATCGTCACCGCCGCTCCGGGCAAGGGCGGTCTCGGCACGTTCTCACCACCTCTGGATGCCGCCGGCAACAGCGTGCGCGGCGTCCTCACCGCCGCCCGTCTCTCACGGGCCCTCGGGTTGGACCTGTTCGGATCGGCAGCCGTGACCCCCGGCACGGTGGTGCGGTCCGATGACCGGTGACCTGGTCCCCCTCGCGATCGGCATCCTCGCCTCACCGTTCCCCGTCATCCCCGTGATCCTGCTGCTGCTCACGCCCCGCGCCACGGCGAACGCCGGGGCGTTCCTCGGTGGGTGGGCCGCAGGGGTGCTCGCAGGGACCGCGGTCTTCGTCGCTCTCGCCAACGTCATCGACGGGTTCGAGGAGACGCCGACCTGGGTCTCCTGGGCGCGGGTGCTGCTCGGTGGGGCCCTCGTCATCGTCGGCGTGCGTCAGTTCATGGCTCGCCACGAGAGCAAGGAGGCGCCGGGCTGGATGCGCGCCCTCGATGACGCGACCCCGGCATCCGCTGTCCGGCTCGGAGCGCTGCTGTCGGGCGCCAACCCCAAGATCCTGCTGCTCAGTGCGGCTGCGGGTCTCACCATCGCCGCGGCGGACCTCACGGCGGGGGCCACGGTGGCGACCGTGGTCATCTTCGCCCTCGTCGGGTCGCTGTCGGTGGCGCTGCCCCTCGTCGTTCACCTCGTGCTCGGGGATCGGGCGCAGGCTCCGCTGCTGCGCGCCAAGGAGTGGCTCACCGAGCACAACGCGACGATCATGGTTGTCGTCATGCTCGTCATCGGTGGCCTCCTGCTCAGCAACGGCATCAGCGGCCTCTGACCGGAACGTCGAGCACCAGGAGTGATCACCATGACCGCATCGCCGTCCGAACCGACAGCCGCACCTGCACGCGCCCGTGCACGCGCACGGATCCGCACCGGAACTGGGCTGGCCCTCGTCCTCGGGGTGCTGGTGCTGAGCGCCTGCGCCGCGGGGCCCAACCCGGCGCTGGACACCGGGCCGGACCCTGCGGGGTTCTGGCTGGGGCTCTGGCACGGGGCCATCTCACCCGTGACGTTCATCGTGTCGTTGTTCACGGACGACGTCTCGATCTACGAGACGCAGAACAGCGGCAACTGGTACGACTTCGGGTTCATGATCGGCGTCAGCGCGGCCTTCGGGAGCAGCGGCGGCGGGGCCGCGGCCTCTCGTCGCCGCTGAGGCCGGGCGCTCGGTCGGTCTCCCGGTCGCCCGGTCAGGAGCACCCTGGAACCACGCCCCCCACTAGGCTGGCTCCACCATGAGTGCCCACCACGAGACCCACCCCGAGCGGGTTCGGCTGCTCACCGTGTGCACCGGCAACATCTGCCGCAGCCCCTACGCAGCGGCGCTGCTTCGTGAGGGTCTCGACCGGGTCCGTCGCGGCGCGTTCGAGGTCACGAGCGCAGGCACCCACGCACTGGTCGGCAACCGCATGGATGCCGACTCGACGCGCCTCCTGGGCGCTCGTGGGATCGCGGACGGCGGGTTCCGGGCCCGCGCGCTGAACCAGCCGATGCTGCGTGAGCAAGCGGTGGTCCTGGCGATGGAGTCCAGGCACCGGGAGGTCGTCATCGACGAGGCCCCGGCACTGCACCGTCGCACGTTCACCATCCTGGCGTTCGCGGCAGCCCTGGATGCGGTCGGCTCCCCCGCCGCGTGGTCGGCCCTGCTCGAGACTGCTGGCGCGGATGACGTCCGCTCGCGCTGGGCCGCGCTGCCGGGCATCATCGCCGCACACGCCCCGGGGCGGCGCTCGGCATCCGACGTCCCCGACCCGTTCACGAGGGGGAGCGCTGCCTTCGACCGCATGGCAGCCACGATCACCCCCGCGGTGCGCACCATCGTCGAGTGGGAGGGCAGCTTCCCCCGCTGAGTCACCGACCGGGCGAGTGCCCTCGAGTGCGCTCCTCGAGGTGGTGGTCGATCGCGCGGGCGAACACCCCGATCAGCGGCCACGCCCCCTCGGTGCTGTTCCCGAGCACGCTGACCGTCGTCGTCTCGCCGACGACGTGCGTCGAGCGGAACGACGCGCCGGCGTCGTACCCCTCGAGGATGAGCGCCGGATGTGTCCGGTGGATCCAGAAGCCCATGCCGTAGCGCATGTTCTCGTCCGGGACGTCATGGCGCGGGCGGGTCATCTGCTCGACGGTCGCGGGCGAGACGATGCGGCCATCGAGCAGCGCGAGCCAGAACCGGTGCACGTCGTCGGCAGTGGTGAAGGCACCGCCGTCGCCATTGCCGAGCACCGGGAGGTGCAGGGTGTTCATGAGGTCGCCCTCGGGGTCGAGGTAGCCGCACGCGGCGTCGGCGGGGAGGTCGTTGAGTGCCAGGAACCCGGTGCGCTCGAGGCCGGCCGGTTCCACCACGAGGCGGCGCACGGCATCCTGGTACGTGCTCTCCGTGGCGCGCTCGAGGATGACCGCCAGCACCATGAACCCGCCGTTGCAGTAGGCGAACCGCTCACCCGGGGGGAACTGCTGGGGGTGCCCCTCCAGCATCGGGAGGAAGGCCTCGGCCGTGGACAGCAGGTGCGCGGGAACCGTGAGCACGTAGTCGGCAGGGTCCCAGTGGTCCTCGTCGAGGTAGTCGCCGATCCCCGACGTGTGGGTGAGCAGGTGCTCGATCGTCACCGCGTCGTCGATGAGCGGTAGGTCGTCGCCGAGCGCGGTGCGCACCCGCTGGTCGAGCCGGAGGGCGCCCTGCTCGACGAGGTGCATCACCGCGAGGGCGGTGAACGTCTTGCTGCCGCTCGCGATCGCGATCCGTGTGCCAGCGGTCATCGGCACTCCGTGGGCGCGGTGGAGGTACCCTGCGCACCGCTCCAGGAGGCGCCGATCGCCGACATCCACCGTCGCGACCCCGGTGAATGCGCCCGTGGCGACGGCGTCGTCGATCGATCGAGGGTCCAGGTGGATGCCGTCCATCTCACCCATGGTGCCCTGTCAGACTGTCGGGCGGCGCGTGGCTCGCACGACGACGTCGAGAAGCGTGGAGTCGTGCCGGGGGACCGTCCGGTGTGTCTGCGCAGCAGTCACGACCACCCAGTCGGCCGGGTCGAGGCGCGCCGTGATCGCGGCAGCGGTCGCCGAGGCCTCGACGGGCGGCTGGTGGTGCCCGTGGCCATGACCGTGGCCCCCGTCCTGGCCGTGGCCATGACCGTGGCCCTCCTCCTGGCCGTGGGCGCCAGCGACGTCATGGTGGAGGTGACCGACGATGAGGAGGGTGCCTCCCGGTGCCACCCACGAGGCGATGCGGTCGTAGAACTCCAGCTGGGGCATCGCGGGGTGGGCGTAGTGCGTGGTCACCAGGTCGAAGGTGACATCCGGCTCCCAGGTGGACAGGTCGGCCTGCACCCAGGTCACCCGTCCGGTGAGGCCACCGGCCTCGGCGCGCTCCGATGCACGGCCGAGCGCCGCCGCTGCGATGTCCGCCCCGGTCACCTGCCACCCGCGCGAGGCCAGCCAGATGGCCTCGGCTCCCGCGCCACAGCCCGCGTCGAGCGCGGTTCCCGGCGCGAGCGCCCCCACCTGCTCGGCCAGGTACGGGTTGGGCGCGCTCGTCGCCATGGCGGGCGCGCGCTCCCCGGTCCAGATCTGGTCCCAGTACTCGTCGTCGAAGCTGTGTGTCATGGGGAGAGCGTGCGGGCGTGAGTCCCAGAGCGCAACCTTTGTTGCCGCATCGGCAAGCCTCGATGGTCGCCCACGTGCCATCTCGCTCCTGGGATCCATCAACACGTCCGGACGCAAGTAGGTCGACGCACCGGACCACACCGGGCGATGACCATCGCCAACGGCGGGTCCCGCCCGCGCCGCGGTGGCGACTCCCGTCATGGCTGGGTCAGGCCGAGCCCGCGCCGGCCGGTCGCGTTGAGCTGGTCGAGCTGGAAGCGGTTGCGCCACGGTCGCTCGTAGTGCTCGCCGGGGAAGTCGGTCGGGCTGCTGCCGGTGACGAGCGCCTCGAGTACCGTGGCCGCGTACTGCTCGTTGCGCGGGCACCAGGGCGCCGCCGGGATGTACATGACGTTGCCCCACCCCTGCTGGTCCTGCACCGGATCGACGCCGTGGATCATGTCGCAGTGCCACCACACGGAGTCGCCGGCGCGCACGTCGGGGATGCCGCTGACCGCGCGCAGAAGCAGTGCGTGCCACTCCTTCGTCGCGGGGAAGACCTGGTTCGTCGTGACGCCGCACATGTCGTCGTCCGCGACGTCGTCGAGCAACGGGCGCAGCATCAGGTACGCCATCGCCTCGGGGATCGGGACGGTGTGCAGCACGCCCTGGTCGTGGTCCATGTCGGACAGGGCGGTCCACCCCTGGAAGGTGCGGAAGGCCGAGCACATGGTCGATCCGGGGTACTGCGGCCCGGCCGTGCGGTAGGAGGCGTCCCAGGGGTCGTACTGCTCGGGCGTGCCGTCGAACAGGTGCCGGAACGCCTTCTGGTACGCCTCCGTCATCCACAGGTCGAGGGTTCCCGGGTCGAGGTGGGTGCCGAGGCCGCCGGAGTCGGCGCCCGGGGGACGGCGGCGGATCCGATCCGGGTACAGCGAGTCCCGCTCGGGGTCGAACCAGGTCGTGCCGTCCGACTCATGGGTCCACTGGGCGTTGAGGAAGCCCTGCACGCGCGCCATCCGCTCGCTCTGGCGGGCCTCCATCTGAGCCGGCGACCAGTAGATGGGGTAGATCTCTGGCTTGGACCCGACACTGCCGAAGAAGTCGTCGCCCGGGCCGCGGTAGTCCTCGAAGAAGTGGTTGCCCTCCACGTAGTCCACGATGTCGGCGTCCCAGGCCAGCGCCTGCTCACGCGGGAAGTGCCCGCGGACGACCAGGCAGCCGCGCCGGCGCAGTTGGGCCAGCACGTCCGGGGACACCAGGCCGGCCTCGATG
>DATIAB010000029.1:0-2644 GCA_035458265.1 Ornithinibacter sp.
ACCTGCGCGAGGCGCAACCCGAGCTCGGACTTCCCGGTGGCCGTCGGACCGACGACGGCGATGACGGTGGGGCCGCCGTCAGTCGACACGCTCCCCCTCGGGGGTGTCGTCGTCGTGGCCGAACGGGTCGCGGTCGACACCGGGGGTCCAGGACAGTCCGGGAACGCCCCAGCCGTTCTCCTTGACGGCCTTGCGGGCACGACGGGCCCACTTCCCGGTGAGCCGGTCGACGTAGAGGAAGCCGTTCAGGTGGTCGTACTCGTGCTGGAGCATCCGGGCGAACCAGCCGGTCGCCTCGTACCGGATCTCGTGGCCGTCGAGGTCCTGCCCGGTGAGCGACGCAGCCTCACCCCGGCGCAGTGGGAACGACTCCCCCGGCACGGACAGGCAGCCCTCGACCTCATCGTGCGGGTCGGGGTCGCCCACGAGCGGCTTGGTCGACGTCAGGTACGGGTTGATGACCACCCCCCGAGGGGGGATGCCGTCGTCGTTCGCGAGCTGCCACGTGAAGATCCGCAGGCCGACGCCGATCTGCGGGGCCGCGAGGCCGACGCCGCGAGCGGCATCCATCGTCTCGAACATGTCTGACACGAGCGCCCGGATCTCGTCGTCGATGACCTCGACGGGCTGGGCGCGCTGGTGGAGCACGGGTTCGCCGGTGACGACGACGGGGCGGATCGGCATGTCCCGGATTCTTCCAGAGCCGATATCACCCGAGCGACCCGGACGGCCCCTTCTACGATCGCCTGATGAACCCCGCCATCATCCTCGTGGCCCCGGAGCACGCCGCCGCCCTGACCGGCGAGTTCGGCCGCTACGTGCGCGACTACGACATCCGCACGACCGGGACGGTCGCCCAGGCCGAGGAGGTGGCCGCGGCGATCGTCGCCGCCGGTGGTCAGGTGGCGATGTTCGTCACCGAGTCGCGGCTGCCCGACGCCACCGTCTTCGAGGCGTTCGCGCGCTGGCGCGCCGTCGTCGCAACGGCCCGGCGGCTGGTCACCGTGCACTGGTCGCACTTCCTCGAGGACTCGGTGGCCCTGCGTCCGGGCCTCGCGAAGGGCAAGTACGACGCCTCCCTGCTCATGCCGCGAGGGGTGCGGGACGAGGAGTTCCACACCGCGGTGTGCGAGCTGCTGTCGGACTGGGGCTCGACCGTCGCGGCGCCCGAGGTCGACACGGTGCGCATCATCTCCGCAGGCCGCGACGCGCTCGCCGAGGGCATCCGCGACTTCCTCGACCGGATGGGCATGCCGAACCGGACGTACACCCCTGACTCCGAGGAGGGCCGGGCCGCCATCGCACGGGCCGCGGCCGCCCCGACGTTTCCGCTCGTCGAGTCCGTCGACCGAGAGGTCTTCTCACCGGCGAGCGTGCGGGACGTCGCGGTGCGCGTCTTCGGCACCCCGACAGGGATCGAGCTGGATGCCGTGGTCGACGTGGCCGTCGTCGGCGCCGGTCCCGCTGGCCTGGCCGCGGCGGTGTACGCCTCGTCCGAGGGCCTGTCCACCGTCGTGCTGGAAGCGGAGGCCGTCGGTGGCCAGGCCGGCACGTCCTCGATGATCCGCAACTACCTCGGCTTCCCCAGGGGGATCTCAGGGATGCGGCTGGCCCAGCGCGCCCGCAACCAGGCGATCCGGTTCGGCACCCAGTTCTTCACCGGCTGGTCGGTCACCGCCCTCGAGCCGGGCCCCGATGGTGCGCCGCACGTCGTGCACACCGATGGAGGTGACGTCCGCGCACGAGCCGTCGTCGTCGCCACCGGGGTGACCTACCGCAAGCTGGGGGTTCCGTCGGTGGAGGCCTTCGTCGGTCTCGGGGTCTTCTACGGCAGCGCGATGTCCGCGGCCCGGGAGATGGAGGGTACCGACGTCGTGGTCGTGGGTGGCGGGAACTCGGCTGGCCAGGCGGCGATCCACCTGGCGCGGTTCGCTCGCTCCGTGACGATCCTCGTGCGCCGTGAGGGCCTCGAGGCCACGATGTCGCAGTACCTCATCTCCGAGATCGCCCACAGCCCGCGGATTCGCGTCCGCACGTGCAGCCAGGTCGTGGGGGCCACCGGCGAGGGCCGGATCGAGCAGATCATGGTGCGGGACACCAGGACCGGCTCCGAGGATGAGCTCCCGTGTCGTGGCCTCGTGCTGCTGCTCGGCGCGGAGCCGCACTGTGAGTGGCTGCCGGAGTCGCTGGCGCGGGACACCCGTGGCTTCGTGCTCACGGGCCGGGACGTGCCCGCGGACCGGTGGGAGTGCGGCATCCCGCCGGCCAGTCTCGCGACCACCGTCCCGGGGGTCTTCGCAGCCGGCGACATCAGGGCGGGGTCCATGAAGCGGGTCGCTGCGGCCAGCGGCGAGGGTGCCTCAGTGGTGCCTCTCGTGCATGCCTGGCTCGAGCCCGACGAGGGCTGACGCCCCCTGTTGTGATCTGGAGGCGAAACCCCTCGCAACCGTCGTGGGGGCGACGTACTGTGGACACACCCCCGTGTACCGGGGTGAATCTGTCCCCGAGCGGAAGGAGGGCGTGTGAGCATCTTTGACAGCGCCAAGGAGAAGCTTCAGGAGCTGACCGAGACCCACGGCGACCAGGTCGAGAGCATCAGCGACCAGGCCATCGAGAGGGCCGGCGACCTCGCCGACGCGAAGAC
>DATIAB010000030.1:0-5838 GCA_035458265.1 Ornithinibacter sp.
AGCCCGACGGGGCCGAGCAGGGTCTGGCTCGGTCGCTGGATCACCGGACAAGCCTATTCAGCCCGCTGTGCCCTCCTCGAGACTGCCCTCCTCGAGACTGTCCAGCGCACGGCGCGCGTGGCGTCCCTCGGCGGCGAAGTAGTCGAGGCCCCAGTCGGCGACCAGGGACGGGAACCGGAAGGGTTCGCCCGGCCGGTCCGCGCCGCGAAGTGACTCGCGGACCTGGCCGAGGTCGGCGATCGCGCTGTCGAGCTCGTCGAGGTAGTCGAGCAGCATCCGTCGGGTCTGCTCGGGTTCGCTGGCGTGCGCGATGAGCAGCCGAAGGAGCACGGTGTGCTTGAGGACCGGGAAGCCGGCTGGTGTCTGGTCCATCCACTCCCGCAGCGCCTGCTGCCCGGCGTCGGTGATGGCGTACGTCGTCACCTCGCGGCCGCCGTCCGCACGAGCGTCGGCCCGCACCAGTCCGAGCCCGGTGAGCCGACGCAGCTCGGTGTAGATCTGGCTCATCGCGGGGGAGACCCAGTAGAACCGCAGCGTGACGTCGGCGCGCTGCTTGACCTCGTACCCCGTCAGCTCGTCGCCGAACGTGAGGAGGCCGAGGATCGCATAGCCCGTCACCGGGACGTCTTGACTCATGGCCCTCCGAGAGTAGTGTTCCTAATCGGAATAGTCATGCTCCCTCGGCGTCCAGGAGGCCTCGATGTCGCGCACCCTGCTCATGGTCGGCACCCGCAAGGGGATGTGGCTCGGGACGTCGGACGAGGACCGGACGTCGTGGGACTGGACGGGGCCGCACTTCCCGATGGAGGAGGTCTACTCCGTCATGATCGACACCCGTGGCAGCGCGCCCCGGTTGCTCGCCGGCGCCTCGTCGAGCTGGCTCGGGCCACAGGTCTGGCGCTCCGATGACCTCGGTGCCACGTGGGACGAGACCCCCAACGGCGCCGCCCGCTTCCCCGAGGACACCGGCGCCACGCTGGCCCGGGTGTGGCAGCTGCAACCGGGTCCGTCGGACGACGGGAGCGACGGCGTGGTCTGGGCCGGCACCGAGCCCGGCGCAGTCTTCCGCTCCGCGGACCGGGGCGGGACCTTCTCGCTGGTCCGGGGTCTGTGGGACCACCCCCACCGGCCGGAGTGGAACGAGGGCTTCGGAGGCCAGGCCTTCCACACGATCCTGCCCCACCCCACCGACCCCTCACGCGTGCTTGCTGCCCTGTCCACGGGTGGCGTCTACGTCACCGAGGACGGTGGGTCCTCGTGGCGGGCGTCGAACACCGGGGTGAAGGCGGAGTTCTTCCCCGGTGAGCGCAACTACCCCGAGTTCGGTCAGTGCGTGCACAAGGTGGCGCGCGACGCCGTGGATCCCGACCGGCTCTACCTGCAGAACCACGGCGGCGTCTACCGCTCCGACGACGGGGGAGCCTCCTGGCAGGACATCGCGCCGGGCCTTCCGACCGAGTTCGGCTTCGCGATGGTGGCCCACCCCCACCGCGCGGACACGGCGTACAACTTCCCCATCACGGGGGCCGAGGCCCGTTGGCCAGTCGACGGCAAGGCACGGGTCTACCGCACCACCGACGCCGGCTCGTCCTGGGAGCCGCTGGGCGAGGGGATCCTGCCCGACGGGTACTACACGGCCGTCATGCGCGACGCGCTGTGTGCCGATGACCACGACCGGCCCGGCCTCTACTTCGGTGGCCGCAACGGCGGGGTCTGGGCCTCGCCCGACGAGGGCGCGTCGTGGCAGGAGATCCACAAGGACCTCCCGGACGTGCTCGTGGTCCGTGCCGCGCAGGTCTCGTGAACCGGCTGGACTGAGGACTAGCCTCCCGTCATGGCCGACTTCTCGCTCTCGCGGAGCACCACCATCCAGGCGCCCCCGGACCGCATCCACGCGCTGGTCGACGACTTCCGGGAGTGGCAGAAGTGGTCGCCGTGGGAGGGGGTGGACCCCGACCTCGACCGCGAGTACTCGGGTCCGGACCACGGCGTCGGATCGACGTACCACTGGTCCGGCAACAAGAAGGCCGGCGAGGGGGAGATGCGGATCACCGGGTCGACGCCGACCTCGCTCGTCGCGGACCTCGAGTTCCTCAAGCCGTTCAAGGCGACCAACGTCATGAGCTTCGCCCTGGCGCCGGACGGCGACGCCACCCACGTCACGTGGACGATCACCGGTCGTCGCAACGCGGTCATGTCCCTGATGGGAAAGCTCTTCTTCGACTCCTCGATCGGCAAGGACTTCGAGCGCGGCCTCGCCGCACTCAAGCGCGAGTCCGAGCGCGCCACCTGACGCCCACGCGTGCGTGGGCCGCGAGTCTCTGAGCGACTCACGGTCCTCGATCCCGTCGCAGCCCCGGCCCCGGCCCCGCCGCGCTCCCTACACCCCCGAGCCGGCTCTTGCCGTTGAGTCTCTCAGGGACTCACCGGCAATACCGCGGTCAGGGCGGTGCGGAGGCGGGCCGGAACGACCGAGGAGGGCCGTGAAGTGTCCACAGGTCGGTGAATCCGCGGTCGTGACGGACGTCTGTGGACAGAGACGGTCCGGTGTCGGTGACCGGGTCTGGACTCGAGGTACGAGGCGCCCGACCGCGGGTGCCGGACTGACGAGGAGTGGACCCGATGGGCGACATTGACGGACCTGGCGGAGCTGACGCAGCTGACGGGACGGACGGGGTGAAGGACGGCGGCGAGCAGCTCGGGGAGGGGGAGATCGACCGGTCGACCTGGGACTCGATGGCGAACTGGACGCAGGCCGAGCGGGACTACTGGTTCATGGGTCCGTTCGACGGCGGGCTCCCCGGCATGATCCGCCGCATCAGGAGGATCCTGGACGTCTCGCAGCGGGGTCTTGCGGCGCTCCTGAAGGTGTCCCAGTCGGTGGTGGCGCGGTGGGAGACCGGTCGTACGAGCCCGCGAGCGTGCGTGGTGGAGCAGCTGCTGCGGATGGCCCGGCTGCGGGCGACGGTCCGCGACGAGCAGGACGAGGTGGTGCGGCCGATGCGTGCCGACGGGGCGCGGACCCACGCCGGCAGCCGCTATCCCGCGCACGTCGACCTGCGGGCGATGGGGTGGTGGGTGCCGCGCCGGTTGCGGTCGATGACCTCCGTCGAGGCGTTCGCCTGGCGCGACCGGTCGAGGCGGGTCGGCGACCCGGCCATCCGCTACAACGCCTCGCCCTTCTGGAGAGCGGTCGAGCGGGAGCTGCACGGCATCCCGGACGACCACCCTGCGGTGCACCAGCTCGCCGCCGAGGTGCGTCACCTCGACGAGCGCCGGGAGGAGCGATGCCGTTCGCTAGCGGCGTGAGACCGCCAGAGGATCGAGGTGAGACACCACGCGGAGACACCAGACGCGCCCACTAACCTGCAGGCATGACCCACGCAGCCGACGGACCCGACATCAAGCCTCGCAGCCGCGACGTCACCGACGGGCTCGAGAAGGCTGCGGCCCGGGGCATGCTCCGGGCGGTCGGCATGGGCGACGACGACTGGGAGAAGCCCCAGATCGGCGTCGCGTCGAGCTGGAACGAGATCACCCCGTGCAACCTCTCGCTCGACCGGCTCGCCAAGGCCGTGAAGAACGGCGTGCACGCCGCAGGAGGGTTCCCGCTCGAGTTCGGCACCATCTCCGTCTCTGACGGCATCTCGATGGGCCACGAAGGCATGCACTTCTCACTCGTCAGCCGCGAGGTCATCGCCGACTCGGTCGAGACCGTGATGATGGCCGAGCGCCTCGACGGATCGGTCCTGCTCGCCGGGTGCGACAAGTCCCTCCCCGGGATGCTCATGGCCGCCGCTCGCCTCGACCTCGCCAGCGTCTTCCTCTACGCCGGGACGATCATGCCGGGCCAGGTCGACGGCAAGGACGTGACGATCATCGACGCCTTCGAGGCCGTCGGCGCCTGCCTGGCCGGCAAGATCAGCCGCGAGAAGGTCGACGAGATCGAGCGGGCGATCTGTCCCGGTGAGGGCGCGTGCGGTGGGGCGTACACCGCCAACACGATGGCCAGCGTCGCCGAGGCGTTGGGCATGTCCCTGCCCGGCAGCTCGAGCCCGCCGGCGGTCGACCGCCGCCGCGACGGCTTCGCGCACAAGTCCGGCGAGGCTGTCGTCGGGATGTTGCGCCAGGGCATCACCGCCCGCCAGATCATGACGCGTCCGGCCTTCGAGAACGCGATCGCGATGGCGATGGCCCTCGGTGGCTCGACCAACGCCGTCCTCCACCTGCTGGCCATCGCGCGCGAGGCCGAGGTCGACCTGACCCTGGACGACTTCACCCGCATCGGCCGCACGGTCCCTCACCTGGCCGACATGAAGCCGTTCGGTCGCTTCGTGTGGACCGACTTCGACCGCGTCGGCGGGATCCCGGTCCTGCTGCGTGCCCTGCTCGACGCCGGCCACCTCCACGGTGACGTGCTGACCTGCACCGGCAAGACGATGGCGGAGAACCTCGCCGACCTCGACCCCAAGCCGCTCGACGGCGAGATCCTGCGCCAGCTCGACCGCCCGATCCACGCCACCGGCGGACTGACCATCCTCAAGGGCACGCTGGCGCCCGAGGGCGCGGTGGTGAAGAGCGCCGGTTTCGACGACTCGACCTTCACCGGCACTGCCCGGGTCTTCGACGGTGAGCGCAAGGCGCTCGACGCCCTGGCCGAGGGCGCCATCGCCGCCGGCGACGTCGTCGTCATCCGCTACGAGGGCCCGAAGGGCGGGCCGGGGATGCGCGAGATGCTCGCCATCACCGGGGCCATCAAGGGTGCCGGACTCGGCAAGGACGTGCTGCTGATCACCGATGGCCGGTTCTCGGGCGGCACGACGGGCCTGTGTGTCGGTCACATCGCCCCCGAGGCCAGCGACGGCGGTCCCATCGCGTTCCTCCGTGACGGCGACCAGATCACCCTCGACGTCGCCAACATGACCCTCGACGTGCACGTCGACGAGGCCGAGCTCGCCGCGCGTGCCGAGGGCTGGGAGCCGCTGCCGCCGAAGTACACCCGCGGCGTGCTCGGCAAGTACCGCAAGGTCGTCCAGAGCGCCGCCCACGGAGCGGTCTGCTACTGACCCACGGGCGGGCCCACCGCGCGGACCGGTCGGCGGATAGGTTGCCGTGGTGACCTCATCGATCCAGCTGGGCGCGGCAGAGCTCGACGCAGCCGACCCGCTCGCCCGATTCCGCGACCGCTTCGTCGGGGCCGCCAGCGACCTCGTCTACTTCGACGGCAACTCCCTCGGTCGCCCCGTCGCCGCGACGGCCGCCCGGCTGACCGCATTCGTCGAGGAGGAGTGGGGCGGGCGGCTGATCCGCGGCTGGGACGAGCAGTGGATGGACCTGCCGACGACGCTCGGCGACGACCTGGCCCGCGTGTGCCTCGGGGCGGCCGCCGGCCAGACGGCGCTCGGCGACTCCACCACGGTGTGGCTCTACAAGCTGATGCGCGCGGCAGTCGACCACGCCGTGCGGACGGACCCGGACCGCACCGAGATCGTCATCGACACCGACAACTTCCCCACCGACCGCTACGTCGCGGAGGGCATCGCCGCCGAGCGCGGGTTGACGCTTCGCTGGATCGAGGTCGACACCTCCGAGGGCGTCACCGCCGACCTGCTCCGTGAGGCGGTCGGCGAGCGCACGGCACTCGTCGTGCTCAACCACGTCGCCTACCGCTCGGCCTGGCTGGCCGATGCGCCCGACCTCACCCGGATCTGCCACGACGCGGGCGCCCTGGTCCTCTGGGACCTGTGCCACTCCGCCGGCGCGGTGCCCGTCGCCCTCGACGAGTGGGACGCCGACCTGGCCGTCGGCTGCACCTACAAGTACCTCAACGGCGGCCCC
>DATIAB010000031.1:0-12833 GCA_035458265.1 Ornithinibacter sp.
ATGCACGGCGACGACGGCATCGTCCTGCGCCTGCCCGACCTCGAGCTCGAGGATCTCGACGGGCTGCGCGAACGCGGCGTCGGCCGCGAGCTGCTCGACCTCGTCACCCTCGACCCCGACGACGTGCGGGGTCTGGTCACCGAGGAGATCGGCGGCTCGGCCCTGTTCGCGGCGCGCTTTCGCGAGTGTGCCGCCCGTGCCCTGCTCCTGCCCCGCCGACAGCCCAACCGACGACAGCCGCTCTGGCAACAGCGGCAGCGGGCCTCGCAGCTGCTCGAGGTGGCCAGCCAGTACCCGTCCTTCCCCATCGTGCTCGAGGCGGTGCGCGAGTGTGTCCAGGACGTGTTCGACGTCCCGGGCCTGGTCGACCTCATGCGTGACATCACCTCCCGCCGGGTGGTCGTCGTCGACGTCGAGAGCTCGGTCCCGTCACCCTTCGCCAAGTCCCTCCTCTTCGGCTACGTCGCCCAGTTCCTCTACGAGGGTGACTCGCCGCTGGCCGAGCGCCGGGCCGCGGCCCTGGCCCTCGACCCGAGCCTGCTCGCCGAGCTGCTCGGCACCAGCGAGGGCCTGGCGCTGCGCGACCTGCTCGACGCCGAGCAGGTGGCTCGCACCGAGGCCGAGCTGCAGCGCCTCACCCCCGAGCGGGCGGCGCGAGACGCCGACGACGTGCTCGACCTGCTGCGCTCGCTCGGGCCGGTGCCCACCGACGGCATCCTCGCCCGGAGCCGGGAGGGCGTCACCGGCGAGGACGTCACCCGATGGCTTGCCGACCTCGCGGGGGCGCGGCAGGTCATCGCGGTCCGCGTGGCAGGCGAGGATCGCTGGTCGGCCATCGAGGACGCCTCGCGCCTGCGTGACGCCCTCGGCGTGTCCCTCCCGCCCGGGGTGCCCCAGACGTTCCTCGAGCCCGTGGTCGACCCGCTCGGCGACCTCGTCGCGCGGTACGCCCGCACCCACGTGCCGTTCCACGCGGCCGACGTGGCCCGGGCCTACGGCCTGGGCATCGCCGTCGCCGCGACCGCCCTGAGCCGCCTCATGGCCACGGGCCGCGTCGTTGAGGGTGAGCTGCTTCCCACCGGCGGTGGCGGCACGGAGTTCTGCGACGCCGAGGTGCTGCGCATGCTGCGCCGCCGGTCACTGGCCGCACTGCGCGCCGAGGTCGAGCCGGTCACCCCGGTGGAGCTCTCCCGGTTCCTCCTCGGGTGGCAGGGCGTCGGGGGTCGACTTCGCGGTCGAGAGGGCCTGCTGCGTGTGGTCGAGCAGCTGAGCGGAGCGGTGCTGCCGGCGAGCGCGATCGAGTCGCTGGTCCTGCCCTCTCGTGTCGTCGACTACTCCCCCGGCCTGCTCGACGAGCTCATGGCCACCGGCGAGGTGCTGTGGTGCGGCCACGGGTCGCTGCCCGGCGACGACGGCTGGCTCTCCCTCCACCTCGCAGACTCGGCCCACCTCACGCTCCCCGGCCCGGACCCTGACCTCGTTCCGGATGAGCAGGGCCTGGCCGTGCTCGACGCCCTCGCGGGGGGCGGTGCGCACTACTTCCGCACGCTGTCCGACCACGTGGCCTCCATCGACGACGAGGCCCTCAGCACGACCCTCTGGGACCTCGTGTGGTCGGCTCGGGTCACGGGTGACACGTTCGCCCCGGTGCGGGCCCTGCTCGCCGGAGGTCGCACCGCACACCGGCGCACGGCCTCCGGCCCGAGACGCACCCGGTATGCCGGCCGGCGCGGTCCGCTCGGCGGGCTGGGTACCGCGCCGGCCCGCCCCTCCCTGCCCAGCCGTGGCGGACCTCCCCGGGTCACCGGTCGCTGGTCCCTCCTGCCCCCCGTCGACCTCGACCCGACCCAGCGCGCGTACGCGAACGCCGAGCTGCTCCTCGACCGGCACGGCATCCTCACTCGCGGCGCGACCGTGGCAGAGGACGTCCCTGGCGGGTTCGCCGCCCTCTACCGGGTGCTGGCCAGAGCGGAGGAGGCCGGGCGGGTGCGCCGCGGCTACTTCGTCGAAGGGCTGGGCGCCTCCCAGTTCGGCACGACCGGCGCGGTCGACCGCCTGCGAAGCGGCACCGGTGGCGTCGGCGCGACGGGCCGCGACCGTGCGAGCAGCCCGCCCGCAGCGGTCGTCCTCGCGGCGAGCGACCCGGCCAACCCGTACGGCGCGGCACTGCCCTGGCCCGACCGGGCGGTCGACCCGACAGGCGGGAAGGAGGAGGGAACCGACAAGCGGCGGCGGCGTCACCAGCCGGGACGCAAGGCCGGCGCGGTTGTCGTGCTCGTCGACGGCGACCTGGTGCTCTACGTCGAGCGCGGCGGAAGGACCCTGCTCACCTCCTCGGAGGTCCCGGACCTCCTGCGCGCGGCGGCGGGCGCGCTCGCGGATGCCGTACGACGCGGCAGCCTCGGTCGCATCACCGTCGAGAAGGCGGACGGCGGATGGCTGCTGGGCTCGGACCACCCCGTCGTCCCGGCCCTCGAGGAGGCCGGGTTCCACCTCACCCCGCGCGGTCTGCGGATGCGCCGCTGACCAGGGCGCGAGCCGCGCGCCAGGAGAGGACAGCCACCGCTGCGGTCACCGGTGCCCAGAGGGCGCGCTCGGCAGGGCTCGGGGAGGCCAGGTTGAGGCCGGCTCCGACGACGCTCACCCCGCAGACACCCCGAAGAAGCAGGGTCTGTGCCCGGGCACTGCGTGGCCGCCGTGTCGCGACCGCGACCGTCACCGCCCCCCACAGCACCGCGGCGCCGGCCGACGCCGCCCGAAGGTCCGGGGGCAGGACTCCCACATGGCTCCCTCCCCAGGCCAGGCGCCCCCACGGCGCCCCGGCGGCCAGCGACACCTGGAAGGCCGTCACCCCGGCGAGCAGGAGGCCGGCGGCTGCGCGGTCCCGACCGTCGCTCGTTGGCGTCTGTCCCTCTACATATCTCATAGATATGTTTCTAGCAGATAGCATAACCTCATGGCCAGACATTCGCAGACCGAGGTCGCCGTCCTCGGAGCACTCTCGACCGGTCCGATGACGGGCTACGAGGTGCGCCGAGCCATCACCGAGGTGCTCGGCCACTTCTGGCACGAGAGCTACGGGCAGATCTATCCGTGCCTGGCCGCTCTCGAACAGTCGGGATCCGTGCGCCGCACCGGGCCCGGCCGTACCTCCGGGACGGTCTTCCAGATCACCCCCGCTGGGCAGGACCAGCTGCGGAAGCTCCTCGCCGAGCCCCACGCCACTCCCCCGGCCCGCAACGGGCTGCTGCTCCGTCTGTTCTTCGGCGCCCACCTCGCCGACGGTGCGGCCCGGAACCTTCTGGAGCAGGCCCGCGACCGTGCCAGAAGGGCGCTCGAGGAGTACGCCTCGGTGCGCGACGAGACCGGCGACGAGACCCGCGAGGAGAGCGGCGACGGGGCAGGACGGGAGCGAGCACTGCGCGCCATCACCCTGTCCTTCGGTGAGCACGTCGCCCGAGCCCAGATCGCGTGGGCGCAGGAGTCGCTCGAGACCCTGGCGGCCCTCGACGCCCATCGCGCGAAGGGAACGACCCGTGCCCGAGGGTGACACCGTCCACCGCACCGCCGAGCGGCTCCACCGGGCCCTGGCCGGCCGGCTCGTCGCGCGGGCCGAGCTGCGCTGGCCCCGGGTGCCGGACGTCGACCTCGCCGGGACCCGGACCCTCGAGGTGGTCGCCCGCGGCAAGCACCTGCTCCACCGTTTCGACTCCGGGGTGACCCTGCACACCCACCTGCGCATGGAGGGACAGTGGCGCATCGAGCACCCGGGCGAGGCGACGCAGCGAGCCCTGCGCCGCACCGACCTGCGTGCTGCAGTGCTCACCGACGAGTGGTCGGCCTTGGGCCTGCGCCTGGGGATGCTCGACCTGGTGCCCGTCGAGCGAGAGCGGGACCTCGTCGGGCACCTGGGCCCTGACGTCCTCGGCGCCGACTGGGACCCTGCCCTCGTGACGTCCAGGCTCACGGCATCCGATGCGTTCGTCGGCGACCTCCTCCTGGACCAGCGGGTGCTCGCCGGGGTGGGCACGTTCTGGGCCAGCGAGATCCTCTTCCTCGAGCGCGTGCTGCCGTGGACTCGCGGCCGCGACCTCGACGACGGCGGGGCCGCGCGGATCACCGACCGGTTGCACCGCCTCATGGACCTCGCCCGGCGCACCGGCTGGCAGGCGAGCACCGGCCATCAGCGATCCGGCGAGGAGGCGTATGTGCATGCCCGGTCGGGTCGCCCCTGCCGCCGGTGCGGCGACACGGTGCGCGTGGCCATGACGGGGGTGCCCCCGCGCCAGCGCACGCTGTTCTCGTGCCCGACGTGCCAAGGCGGCCTCGCGCCGACCGACGACGGGCGGGCGCAGCGGCCTCTCGGGAGCGGACGATCAGGCCGCTGAGGCCGAGACCTGGTCTGCGTCCACCGAGGGCGCGACCGGCAGGGACACGGGAGCGGCGAACGTCTCGACCCGCTCGACACGGTCGCGCACCAGCTCGAGAACCTCGGACAGGCTGAGGCCCAGGCCGGTGCACACGGCGGCGAGCAGCTCTGAGGACGCTTCCTTGGTGCCTCGCTCGAGCTCGCTGAGGTAGCCCAGGGAGACCGCGGACGACGAGGCGACGTCCCGAAGGGTGCGGCCCTGGTCCTGACGGATCTCTCGCAGGACCTCACCGAGCTCGTGGCGCAACAGGATCACGGCGCGTCCTCTCCTTGGTCCGTGCTAGCCGGTCGTTCCGGCCCAACTCCACCGTACCCCGCGGGACCGTCACCGTCGCGAAGGATCTCCAGGACGCCCGCCAGCAGGGTGAGCGCGCCCCTCACGGTGGCCGCGCGGATCTGCTCCCGGTCGCCGGTCAACGCCAACTGCTCCACGAGGATTCCCCACGGGCCGCAGGCACCGACGAACACGGTGCCGGGCGCCCTCCCGTCGGCCGGATCGGGGCCGGCCACTCCCGTCGTCGACAGCCCGACGTCGCACCCCAGCACGTCACACACCCCCTGGGCGAGCTCGAGCGCGACGGCCCGCGACACCGCGCCCTCCCGGGCCAGCACCACACGGTCGACACGCAGGACGTCCGCCTTGACCTCGTTGACGTAGGCGACGACCCCGCCGCGAACGACGCTGGAGGCCCCCGGCACGCTCGTCAGCGCACCACACACCAGCCCTCCCGTCAGCGACTCCGCCGTGCCGATCGTCAGCCCCAGGCCCCGCAACCGGGCGACGACAGCGGAGGCACCGGCATCCGCGGTCATGGGGCGCCGCGCGCCTCACGTCGGGCCGCGCGCGCGGCCCGCTTGCTGGCTGCCCGCTCGCTGGTCTGCCGGAGCCGGAGCGCCTGGTGCAGGTAGTCGATGCCGGTCACGACCGTGACGACCACCGCAGCGCCGAGCGAGATCGCCGCCAGCCAGTCCCAGAAGCCCGGGTACGGGAGCACCCACCGCGGCATGAGGTAGAACCCGATGCCGAACGTCTGCAACAGCGTCTTGACCTTGCCGCCCCGGCCCGCGGCCATGACACCGTGCCGGATCACCCAGAACCGCACCGCGGTGATGCCCCACTCGCGCACCAGCACGACGGCGGTCACCCACCACCACACCTCGCCGATGACCGACAGGCCGATCAGGGCCATCGTCACCAGCGCCTTGTCGGCGATCGGGTCCAGGACCTTGCCGACGTTCGTCACGAGGCCACGGCTGCGCGCGAGGTCACCGTCGATCCGGTCGGTGACCATCGCGACGACGAAGAGGGCGAACGCCGCCCACCGGTACCCGGCGCTGCGACCGTCGTCGGCGAGCAGCAACCACCCGAAGACCGGGACGATGGCGAGCCGGAAGACCGTGAGGTAGTTCGCGATGTTCCACGCGCTCGGGCCCGTCGTGGGCACGGCCGGGCTGGCCGGGTCGACACCGACGCGGTACGGGTCGGAGGCCCGCCCCTCCGCGAGCGGGCCTGGGCGCACCGGGCGCAGCGGCTTCTCACCCAGCGGCTTCTCGCTCATCGACTTCTCGCCCAGCGTCTTCTCGCTCAGGGGCTTCTCGCTCATCGGCTGCTCGGTCATCGCGCGTCCACGACGAGGTCGACACCCACCGCATCGACGACGACACCCTCGACGAACGAGCCGACCCCGGGGACGACGCCCGTCGCGGACCGCACGAGGCACACCCCGTCGACGTCCGGGCCCTGGTGCTCGGCCCGCCCGACCGCCACCGACGGGTCGTCCTCGTCGTGTTCCTCGACGAGGACGACGACGCTCTCGCCCACCCGCTCGCTCGCGCGCTGCGCCGTGAGCTCCTCGACGAGCCCGGTGATCCGCTCGACCCGCTCGAGCACGACGTGGTCGGGCAGCTTGTCGCCGAGCGACTCCGCCTCGGTGCCGTCCTCGTCCGAGTAGCCGAAGACCCCGACGACGTCCATGCGCGCCTGCGTGAGGAAGCGCTCCAGCTCGTCGACGTCTGCCTCGCTCTCCCCGGGGAAGCCGACGATGACGTTGCTGCGCACCCCGGCGAGCGGCTGCCGGTCGCGCACGCGGCCGATGAGGTCGAGGAAGGGCTCGGTGCCGCCGAAGCGGCGCATCCGCCGCAGGACGGTCTCCGACGAGTGCTGGAAGGACAGGTCGTACCACGGCATGACACCCGGGGTGCCGGCCATCGCCTCGAGCAGGCCGGGCCGCACCTCCGCCGGCTGCAGGTAGGACACCCGCACCCGATCGACGCCCGCGATAGCGGTCAGTTCGGGCAGGAGCTTCTCGAGCAGACCCAGGTCACCGAGGTCCTTGCCGTAGGACGTGGAGTTCTCGCTGACGAGGAAGAGCTCTCGCACCCCCTGCCCCCCGAGCCAGCGCGCCTCGGCGATGACGTCGGTGGGTCGCCGCGAGACGAAGGACCCCCGGAACATCGGGATGGCACAGAAGGAGCAGCGCCGGTCGCACCCGCTCGCGATCTTCAGGGGCGCCCAGGGTCGGGCATCCAGGCGGGAGCGCACGAACTGCTCGCCGTCCCCGTGACCCGGCAGCGCCACGGCATCCGCGGCGCCGGAGCGATCCACGGGCGACAGGGGGAGCAGCCGTCGCCGGTCGGAGGGCACGTGGGATGCCGGCCGCGCGCCACCGAGGATCGCCGTCAGGTGGCTCGACATGTCGCGGTAGGAGTCGAAACCGAGGACGGCGTCGGCATCCGGAAGCTCGTCGGCAAGAGTCTGGCCGTAGCGCTCGGCCAGGCAGCCGACCGCCACGACGGCCTTGGTGCGCCCGGTCTCCTTGAGGTCCGCAGCCTCGAGCAGGGTGTCGATGGAGTCCTTCTTGGCCTGCTCGACGAAGCCGCACGTGTTGACGAGCGCGACATCGGCGTCCGCGGCGTCGTCGACGAGGGTCCAGCCCTCGGCGGCCAGCCGACCGGCCAGCTCCTCGGAGTCCACCTCGTTTCGCGTGCACCCGAGGGTGACCAGGGCGACGCTGCCGCGGCTCGAGGGGGAGGGCATGTCGCCACTGTAGTTCCCGCACCGGGCCGTCCGGGACCGGCGCGTTAGGGTCCGGCCATGCCTTCCGACACCGAGACCCGGATCCGAGACCTGCTGCGGCGTCACCCGGTCGTCGACGGGCACAACGACCTGCCCTGGGAGGCCCGGGTGAGGGTCGCGTACGACTGGGACCGGCTCGACATCAGCCGGGCCGGCCTGCAGACCCACACCGACCTCCCGCGCCTTCGCGCGGGTGGTGTCGGGGCGCAGTTCTGGTCGGTGTACGTCCCCTCCGACCTGCCTGCCGGCGCGGCGGTGACCGCGACGCTGGAGCAGGTCGACGCGGTGCACGCCATGACGGCGCGGTATTCAGGCGACCTCGTCCTCGCGACGAGTGCCGCCGACGTCGAGCGCGCGATCGCGCAGGGGCGGATCGCCTCGCTCATCGGAGCCGAGGGCGGACACAGCATCGACAGCTCGATGGGTGCCCTGCGGATGCTGTTCGCGCTCGGCGTGCGCTACCTCACCCTCACCCACAACGACAACGTCCCCTGGGCCGACAGCGCGACCGACGACCCGGTGCTCGGTGGGCTGTCGACGTTCGGTCGTGAGGTCGTGCTCGAGATGAACCGGCTCGGCATGCTCGTCGACCTCTCGCACGTGTCGGCCGACACGATGCGCGACGCACTCGACACGACGCTTGCGCCGGTGATCTTCTCGCACTCCTCGGCGCGTGCGCTGTGTGACCACCCCCGCAACGTCCCGGACGACGTGCTGGCTCGACTGGCCGACAACGGCGGGGTCTGCATGGTCACCTTCGTGCCGTACTTCGTGAGCCAGGCCCTGCGGGACTGGGACCGCGAACCCGCTGGCGGCGAGCGCCCGAGGGCAACCCTGGCCGATGTCGTGGCCCACTGCGAACACGTGCGCGAGGTGGCCGGCATCGAGCACATCGGGCTCGGCGGCGACTACGACGGCGTCGACCACCTCCCGCAGGGCCTCGAGGACGTCAGCGGCTACCCTCGACTGCTCGCCGCCCTGGCAGGGCGTGGATGGAGCGACGCCGACCTCGCGGCGCTCACGGGTGGCAACATCCTGCGCGTGCTCGGGGAGGCGGAGCGCCGGGCCCGCGAGATCTCGTGCTCCCGCGGCCCGAGCCTGGCCCGGATCGAGGTGCTCGACGCACCGTCCGGGGCGGTGACAGCCTGAGGGGCTGCGGCCGACCGGGACGTGGGTGGCCGGACGACCGAGCGGCCTGGGGTGCATGCCGACCGGGCTCACTCCCCGGGACGCACCATCCCGCTCTCGTACGCGAGCACCACCGCCTGGACACGGTCGCGCAGCCCCAGCTTGGTCAGGATCCGGGCCACGTGGGTCTTCACCGTGTTGTCCGTGATGTAGAGCCGCTGGGCGATCTCCGCGTTGCTGAGCCCAGCAGCCACGAGCCGCAGCACCTCGGCCTCGCGGTCGGTCAGACCATGAACCGGAACGGAGGGCGAGGGCCGCCGCTGCGCGAACTCCTCGATCAGGCGCTTGGTCACGCTGGGCGCGAAGAGCGACCCACCGTCCGCAACCACCCTGATCGCCGCCGTCAGGCGCTCCTCGGGAGCATCCTTGAGGAGGAAGCCGCTCGCGCCCGCACGCAGGGCGTCGTACACGATCTCGTCGAGGTCGAACGTGGTCAGCACCAGCACTCGCGGCGGGTCGGGGAGCGCGGTGACCCGGCGGGTGGCCTCGATACCGTCCAGCACCGGCATCCGGACGTCCATGAGCACGACGTCCGGCCGGGTCTCGGCGCACACATCGACGGCCTCGCGGCCGGTCGCCGCCTCGCCGACCACGACGAGATCGGGCTCGGTGGACAGGATCATCCGCAGCCCCGCGCGCACGAGAGGCTGGTCGTCCGCCAGGACGACCCGCGTGTGGGTCACCCGACCACCTCCACCGAGTAGGGCAACCGGGCCCGCACGACGAAACCTCCGGCGGCTGCCGGTCCGGCCTCGACCTCCCCGCCCACGACGGCGACCCGCTCACGAATCCCGACCAACCCCTGACCTGAACCGTTCGGGCTGCCCGTTCCGGTCCCGGTGTCGCTCACCGACAGCGTGAGCTCGTCGTCGCCGTAGTCGACGCTGACCGTCGCCCGGGCCGGCCCGGCGTGTTTCAGCACGTTCGTCAGGGCCTCCTGGATGATGCGGTAGGCCGAGAGGTCGACTCCGGGCGGAACGTCCCGGGGGTCGCCGGCCTCTCGGACGTCGACCGGCAGACCCGACGAGCGCACGTCGGCGACCAGGTCCTCCAACCGCCGCAACGACGGCTGAGGACTCGTTGCTCCCGCGACCGAGGAGTCCCCCTCGGCATCCCGCAGCAGCGCCAGCAGCCGGCGCATGTCGCCGAGAGCCAGGGTGTTCGTGTTCTCGATGGCATCCAGCGAACGGCGAACCGTCTCGTCGTCGCGGCCCAGCATCCGCCGGGCGCCCCGCGCCTGGAGGACGGTCACCGAGATGGCGTGCGCGACCACGTCGTGCAGCTCTCGGGCGATCCTCGCCCGCTCCTCGGCGATGGCGCGGCGCGTGTTCTCCTCCTGCTCCAGCCGGAGCCGGACGGTGTCCTCGAGCAGCGTCGCCACGTGGTCGCGTCGCAGCCGCAGGGCGACCCCCGCGGCCCAGGGCCCGCCGACGATGAAGAGGGCGAACAGGACGTCGCCCACCGTCATGGTCTCGTCGCCGTCGGTCAGCACGAACTGGATGACCGTGAGCGCGACCAGGGCGGCCGAGCCGTACACCTGGCGACCCCGTGCGTGGGCCCCCAGCGAGTAGAGGGCGACGAAGAAGACCACCAGGTAGGTGACGGAGCCGTCGTCGAACCCGGTGACCGTCGAGGCCAGCGCCACCATGCTGAGGTTGGCGACGGCGAACGCCGGCAGCGGATGGCTGCGCCGAAACGCCAGACAGGACCCGGCGATGACCGCGAGCGGGATCGCCCGGGCGGGCGTGGGGTCGTCCCAGGCGAGGACCTCGCCGACCAGGCCGATCACCGCGAGCGCAGCCAGGGCCCAGTCCCCGTGGGACCGAACCCACGACGACGCGCTGTTCATCTGCTCAAGGTAGAGCGTCCTGCACAGCCACGGCATCACCCCTGCGGATGACCCGCCGAGTCATGCCGGCGAGTGACGCAGTCGCCCTGGTGTGGGACGACGACCAGCGATCCACGGGCCAAGACTCGGGTCATCCGCTCCACCCAGCCAGGAGGTTGTCATGACCAGCACCACCACCGCCCCCGTCCCCACCCCCACCCGGACCCCGCTGCTCCCGGTTGCAGTGGGGACCTTCCTCGGGACCTGCGCCTTCACCGCCCTCGGCGTCTTCGGAGACGGAACCGAGGGCGCGACACACTCGGCGACCGACGTCCTCGTCGTCGCCGCAGTCGCCGCCGTCGCGACCGGCGTCATCTTCGGGATCGTCGTTCCCCGCGTGCAGTCGAGTCGCCGGGCCGCCGGTGTCGGCCTCGGTCTGTCGCTGGTCGGTCTTCTCATGGTGGCCGTCTTCTGGTCAGGGTTGACCCCCGCGCTGGCCGCCGGTGGCATCGTCCTGGGCGCCACAGCACGGCGGGCCGGCCAGCGCCCCGGCATGGGCGGGGCAGCCGTCGCCGTGGGGGCCCTCGCCCTGGTCGGGTACGTCGCGATCTACGCACTCGACTGGTTGAGCACCCACAACATCGGCGCCTTCTGACAGGCAGGACCGCGGACCAGGCTCCCCGTCGCCCCTCGGCGGCGGGGGGCGTGGTCTCACTGGCGCGAGCGCAGGACGGTGAGCGCGACGAGGCGGGAGATGACCATGGCGACGTACATGACGCCACCGAGCTGCTCGATCGTCACGATGGCCCTGGCCTGGGGTCGGATCGGCCCCACGTCGGACAGGCCCACGCTCGTGAGGTTCGCCCCCGAGAAGTACAGCAGCTCGAGCAGGGTGCGCTGGCCGGGGCCGTCGAACGAGGTGAAGGACGCCGGGTAGATCTCCTGGACCGCCATGAAGAGGTAGGCGAACGCGAAGACGAGAACCGTGAAACAGGCACCCACGGCGAACAGCTCGTCCTTGGTCACCCACGCGTCCTCGAACATGTACGAGATGAGCGCGTACGCCGTGTAGAAGTAGAAGACCGCGAGGAACGAGTGCGCGAGGGTGAGGATGAGCGTCCGGTCGTCGACCAGGCTCCAGAACTCGAACACGGCAGCCGGCAGGGCCAGGGTCACCGAGAGCCAGGTCAGCGCCGGGGTGCTGCGGACGGTGAAGACCGCCGTGATGAGCGCGGACAGGCTGAGCAGCGAGATGACCGCCCGCCCGCTGCCGGTGGTCTCCAGTGCCGGGAGGAGGAGGATCACGAGGATCTGCACGGCGAGCAGGAACGCCGAGGGCTGCTTGCGCAGGGTGGCCTTCCAGCGAGCGCTGCGAGACGGGTTGTCCTCGAGCTCCTCCCACATCAACGGCATGGCCAACACCCTAGATGCGGGTGGGGAAGAATGCCGTCATGCCAAGTGCCCTTCTCCTCCCCGTCCTCACCTGTGCCGTCGTGCTGCTGCTCAGCGGCATCGCGAAGCTGCGCGATCCCGCGACGGTCGACACGGCCTTCAGCTCGATGGGGGTCCCACGTGCCGTGGACACCCAGCTGGTGCGGCGCCTGTTCCCGTGGGTTGAGATCGCGCTCGGAGCCTGGCTGCTCCTCGCGACGGGACCGGCGCTGGTCGTCGTCGCGCTGATCACGCTCGCGCTCTTCGTCGCCTACCTCGTGCTCGTCGTGCGGGCCGTGCGGCGCCCCGAGCCGGTCGACTGCGGGTGCTTCGGCGCTCTGGGCGACTCGGAGGTCACCACCGTCACGGTGTGGCGCAACGCCGCGCTCGTGCTGTCCGCGGCGCTGGCCGTGCTCGCCGGGATGCAGGGCTCCGGAGTCCTTCCCGCGCTCGTCGACGACAGCGGGGCCTGGGCGTGGGTCGCCGCCACGGCCCTGTCCGCGGCTGTCGTGGGCTTGGTCGTCTACCGGCAGCCCGCAGGGCCAGGCGGGGCCGATCACGTGGCGAGCGAGCTGACCGCGCGGTCCGTCGACGCCGACGGTGAGTACGTGCGCGACACGATCCCTGCCGCCCAGGTGCTCACCGAGGACGGAAAGCTCGTGCTCGTCGCCAATGAGGCGCGCCGGGCGGCCCACCTCCTCGTCTTCCTGTCACCGGGGTGCGGACCCTGCGGCCGGCTGGGCCCCCTGGTCGCCGGCTGGAGCGAAGAGCTCGCCCCTGTGGTGGTCAAGGCCGTGGTGGCCGGTCAGCCGGTCGTGGTCGAGAGCTGGCTGACCTACCTGCAGGGACAAGCGTGGTGCGACCCGTTCGGGATCACCCGC
>DATIAB010000032.1:0-2529 GCA_035458265.1 Ornithinibacter sp.
GTCAGTTCTGGGAGGCCAGCTCGGCGGCACGGCGCGCGGCGCCGTCCATCGTGGCCTCGATGATGACGCGGGGGTGGTTGCGCTCGGCGAGGATGCGCCGGCCCTCCTCGACGTTGTTGCCGTCGAGGCGGACGACCAGTGGGCGGTCCTCCTCGTCGCCGAGGGCATCGAGGGCCCCGACGATGCCGTTGGCCACCGCGTCGCACGCGGTGATACCGCCGAAGACGTTGACGAAGACGCTCTTGACCTGCGGGTCGGACAGGATGATGTGCAGCCCGTCGGCCATGACCTCGGCGCTGGCGCCGCCCCCGATGTCGAGGAAGTTCGCGGGCCGCTGGCCACCGAACTCCTCACCGGCGTAGGCCACGACGTCGAGGGTGCTCATGACGAGCCCGGCGCCGTTGCCGATGATGCCGACCGAGCCGTCGAGCTTGACGTAGTTGAGGTCCTTCTCCTTGGCTGCCATCTCCAGGGGGTCGGTCTCGGCGTTGTCCTCGAGGGACTCGTGCTCGGGGTGACGGAAGAACGCGTTGGCGTCGAGCGACACCTTGCCGTCGAGGGCCACGATGTCACCGTCCTCGGTGCGGACGAGGGGGTTGACCTCGACGAGGGTGGCGTCCTCATCGCGGTAGACGGCCCAGAGGGTCTTCAGGACCGGCTCGATCTTCGCGGCCGTCCCGGCGTCGAAGCCGGCCTGCTCGACGATCTCGCGTGCCTTCGCGTCGTCGATGCCGACGTTGGGGTCGACTGCGACCCGGGCGAGGGCGTCGGGGCGCTCGACGGCGAGCTGCTCGATGTCCATGCCGCCCTCCTTCGAGCACATGGCGAGGTAGCTGCGGTTCGCCCGGTCCAGTAGGATCGAGAAGTAGTACTCCTCGTCGATGCGAGCACCCTGGGCGATCATCACCTGGTGCACGGTGTGGCCCTTGATGTCCATCCCGAGGATGGCGCGTGAGTGCTCCAGCGCCTCATCAGCCGTCTTGGCGACCTTGACGCCGCCGGCCTTGCCGCGGCCTCCGGCCTTGACCTGGGCCTTGACGACGGTGACCCCGCCACTGGCGGCACCGATCCGTTCGGCGGCCTCACGGGCCTGCTCCGGCGTCGTGGCGACCGCCCCGGCGAGCACGGGCACGCCGTGCTTCTCGAACACGTCACGGGCCTGGTACTCGAAGAGATCCACGGGGCGATCCGTCCTTGGCTGTCGGCAGTAGGTGGTCCGGTGGGGAGCCTAACGGGGTGAGCCGTCCGATGGCAGCCGAGGGCCTGCGTGAGGCGCTGGGTGGGACCGATCTCACGCCCGGAGGTCGGCCCCCGCCGACGACCGGCAGCGGAGGTGACCGGATCGTGGCCAGCTGCCGAGACCGGGCCCACGTCTCGCGGGGCCGTTCTACAGTGAGCGGGCCATGCCGAACTCCCTGCTGCCGGTGGCCGCACCCGAGCACGACCCCTCACCCGCCGGGGTGTCCGTGATCGGTCGCGCCCGGGCGGCTGCGGATGCCGTGGCCGGCGCCGCTCTCGCAGTGCTCGACCCTGCCGTCCTCGCCGGCTGCGCCGTCGAGACCGCCTGGATGACGGCCCACGTGGCGACCTGGCCGCTCGGCCTGCTCGGCGGGCGCGCATCACGCGCCGCTCCGGCCTACCGGCTCGAGCACCTGCCACCCGTGCAGCGCGGCCTGCTCGTCTCCAACGTCGAGGCGGCCGGGACGCCGATCCTGCTCGTGCACGGCATCGTGAGCAACCGGTCGATCTTCACGCTGCTGCGGCGGGGGCTGACCCGGCGGGGGTTCTGCAACGTCTTTGCGATGAACTACTCGACGATCCTCACCGACGTGCGCGCGGCGGCCGCGGGCCTGGGCGTCGAGGTGGAGCGGATCGTCGCGGAGACCGGCTTCGAGCGCATCCACATCATCGGGCACAGCCTCGGTGGCCTCATCGCGCGGTACTACGTGACACGCCTCGGCGGCGATGCGCGGGTGCACACCCTGGTCACCCTCGGCACGCCGCACACGGGGACGTACGCCGCGTACGCCGTGCCGACGCGGCTCATGGAGCAGATGCGGCCAGGGAGCGGGCTGATGCGCGAGCTCGCCCGTCCGGTGCGGGGGTGCAGGACCCGGTTCATCTCGTACTGGTCGGACGCCGACCTCGCCATCCTCCCGCAGCGGGGGGCGGCCCTGCGCCACGAGGACCTCCGCGCCCGCAACGTCCGCCTCCACGGGGCCGGCCACCTCACCCTGCCCATGCTCGGCGACGTGGTGCACGGCATCTCGACCGCACTGGCCCACCTCGACGCCGACGGCAGCACCCTGCGCTCCGGGGTCACGCCCCTCGTGCGGGACGAATGAGGCTGGTGTGACGAGTGGCAGCCGAGCGGCGTGCTGATCGTCCACGTCGTGACGGGGATCACTGACACGCGAAAGCCGCACGTCAGAGGGTTGATGCATACGCGCGCACATAACCCGGTCGCCCACACCGCGGACGCCGAATTTGTGTCACGGAATGGTCACGGTAGGGTAAAGCCGAGCCCAG
>DATIAB010000033.1:0-19231 GCA_035458265.1 Ornithinibacter sp.
GCGGCCGACGGCTTGTTCGTCACGAAGGCCGCGACCTCGAAGGTCACGCTGCTCACCAGGTCGCTGATCCGTGCCAGCACCCCGTCGCGATCGACGAGTCGGATGATCGACTCCTGGTCGATGTCCGCTCCTCGGTAGACCTCGCCGAGGCTGGCCAGGACCTGCCTCGTGTCGGCGATCTGCTGGAGATCCCTGGCGACGGCTCGTTCCTGCTCGCCGAGGCTGCGGCCGATCGCCAACGTCGGGCTCGCGGCGCGCCACCCTGCGGTGACGACCTGGGAAGGGTGGACAACCCCCAGGCCCACCAGACCGAGCAGCGCCTCGTCGACCTCGTGCGGAGGGCGCCCCGACCTCGCGATGATGGCGTCGCGCGTGGCGTTGGGGACGCTGACGACGCAGCGAAAGACGTCCTCCCACGATGCGTCCACGGCTGGTCCCTCCGGGCGGCTCCTGCGCGCCCACACTATCCCTCCTCCGGGCGCGACGCTCGGTGGAGGCGACCGGCCGCACGGGGCGTCATTTGTGGTCACGGCAGGTTGCGGCCAGCGGCCAACTCTACCGAGGACCCCGCCCCTGAGCCACGGTGGGTGATGTCACCAAATGCCCTCATGGAGAAGGAGATCCCCATGCGCAAGGCCCTCGTCACCCTCGTCGCCCTGGTCGCACTGGCTGGCAGCGCAACGGCCGGCACGGCCAGCACGCAGGTACACGCGGGCTCCTCGCCGAGCGGGGTCTGCTCGGCCTGCTGGTAGACCGACCCTCACGCCGAAGGGCCACGCACGAGTGCGCGGCCCTTCGGCGTGCCCGTTCAACGTTCCGGAAGTCCCGGCCCCGCTCCGGCACGGCCCCGGTCACACCGGAATGCGTCGTGCGGTCAGCGCCACGACAGCCACGATCCCGAAGACGTAGGCGGCCAGGGCCAGTACAGCCGTTCCGGGGTCGAGCGGGAGCGGGGGGCGAAGCTCGAACTGCCCCCAGAAGTCGTAGATCCGGCTGCCGAACACCGCCATGACGTTGCGTGGGTCTCCAGAGGCCGCAAAGGGTGCGACGAACAGTGCGAGGGCGGCCAGGACGAGGGGCCAGGAGCTCGAGCCGGTCACGGCCCCCAAGGCGTACCCGACCAGTCCGAAGGCCAGGCCGACGGCGGCAGTCATGAGCACCTTGGCCCACAGGGGGTTCCCCTCGTTGACCACCAGCGGATAGGGGACCTGGCTCCGGATGCTCCCGGCGACGAGCTGGCCGAGAAGGCCAGTGGCCCAACCCAGCACTGCGGTGAGCAGGGCCGAGCACCAGGCCAGCACCCCGAGGGTGAGACCCTTGGCGGCGACGATCGACCCCCACGGCGCTCGAGCAGCCCGGAAGCCCACGGTGCCTGCCGCCCGGTCGACGAGGGCGATCCGCGTGCCGAGGAAGAGGAAGAGGAGCGGCACGACCAGGAAGGTGACGACGTCGAGGGCAGTTGCGGCCATCGCACCGGGCTCGACGGCCTGAACGGCCGACGACAGCTGTAGGAAGTCGTACTTCAACGGGTTGTCGATGGTCTCGGACCCTCCCGACACCGTGATCGATACGGGCGCGGCCAGGGCTGACTCTAGGGTGATGCCTTCCGCGGCGAACCGGGAGACCTGATGCTCGAAGGACGTGACGGCCGCGAGGGCGTGGCTTCGCGAGCCCACGTAGGCAGCGAGCGCACCGACCGCAAGCACGGCCGCGGTCACCAGGGCGAGCTTGGTGTACCGGACGATCAGCAGCTCAGCGCGGAGCTCGCGCAACACGTGCGTCATAGATGTCGACAAGGGAGCTCTCCTTCGGAAGGGTGGTGGGTGGGAAGGCGATCCGGTTCAGTGACCCATCGGTGAGGACGCTGACCGTGTCGACGACCCCGGAGTAGAACTCCAGGTTGTGACCGGTGAGCACGATGGTGCGGTTCCGCTTGAGCTCGTTCAGCACCTGGTGCAGATCCACCATCGACGCGCGGTCGAGCCCGTTGGTGGGCTCGTCGAGCAGCAGGATCGGAGAGGTCGAGCTCAGCGCCATCGTGAGGGCCAGCCGCATCCGCTCGCCGTGCGAGTAGGTGGACACCCGGTCCCGCAGCTTCGCGGGACTGAGTCCGAAAGCGGGCCCGTGCAGCCCTTCGGGGCACAACACGGCCATGTTCTGGTGCCCGGTGAGCCGCGGGTAGGCCGGCGCGGTGTCGAAGACCGGGGTGATCAGTCGCGCCTCGGGACGCAGGGGAAGGTTCTCCCAGGTGACGGAGCCCGTGTGGGGCACCAGGCCCATGATGCAGCGCAGCAGGGTGCTCTTGCCCGCGCCGTTGTCACCCATGACGAAGTGGACGGCGTGAGGCTCGAAGGACGCACTCACGCCGTTGAGCACCGTGCGCCGTCCGTACGTCTTGCTGAGGTTCGTGATGTCGAGAGCCATTCGATCTTCCCTTCTGGTGGGTGCGGCTGGAGGGCTCGTCGAGCCCTCCAGCCGCGGTGGAGATCAGTCCGACCAGGCCGACCAGGCGCCGTTGTAGTTCACGGACAGCCGGTGGATGAAGTCCGAGGTGTAGACCGTGACATCACCCCACGGCGTCACGATCCCGGCACCGATGGTGTTGGCCGCCCGGAAGCGGTCGTTGCGCGCGGTGTCGTAGTACCGGGTGATGCCCCGGTTGCGGGCAACGTTGGGGAAGACGGACCCAGCCTGCTGAAAGGCGCTCGTCCACGTGACGGTGCTCCAGTTGTAGCCGAAGTCGACGTTGTCACGCGTCCACATGAGGAAGGAACCCCGGTAGTAGCTGGCTCGCCGGCTGGACGATGCCAACGCGGTGGTGTTCGCCGACTGCTTGGCCGGCGCCACGGACACGCGGCCTCCGGACACGAAGCTGTCGATGGCGGCGCGCTGCTCCGCCGACAGATCCGTTTGGCTCGCGAGCTGTTCAGGTGAGACGGTGTCAGCGCTTGCTGTCTGCATCGGTGCCAGGAGTGCGCCGATGCTGAGGACGAGGAGTGCGGTCTTGCGCATGTGCTTTCCCTTCGATCGTGGTCGTGCGGGTTCCGGCGGCGCCGGCCCCCCGCCCAGGCCGCGGGTTGCGATACCCTCGTCAAGGACGTCCTGCATCCCAACTGCGTGATGTCCCCGCCCGGATCAGTGCCTCTGGTCCGGGCACTTGTGCGTCGGACGAGCAGTTGCCTCGACGCTATGGGTCCCGGAACAACGCATCCATGGGCTCGTCCTGTCCACATGCGGTCAGGTCCGCTTGGTGCCCGGGGCTCCAGGAGTACGAGGCGGGTTCCGTCCTCGCCCATCCCTTGCAGCTCCCCGTGGGGCTGCGTCGGGTCACCTACGATGCTCCGCATGAGAACACCCGCTCGGCGGCGCCGGCCGACGCTCGAGCAGGTGGCCCGCCACGCAGGAGTGTCGCGAGCGACGGTCTCCCGGGTGGTCAACGGGTCCACCACGGTCGACCCGGCGCTGCGCGAGGTCGTCAACCGGGCGGTCGAGGAACTCGACTACGTGCCGAACGCCGCGGCGCGGGCGCTCATGACCCGGCGCACGGACATCGTCACCCTCGTCGCGGCCGAGAACGACGACCGGGTCTTCGGTGACCCGTTCTTCGCCCAGATCGTGCGGGGCGTCAGCCACGAGCTCACCGATGCCGGGGTCCAGCTGTCGTTGTCGATGACCCAGTCGGACGACCAGATCTCCTCGCTGACCCGCTACCTGTCCGGCGGGCACACCGACGGGGTGCTGCTGATCTCGGAGCACGGTGGTCATCGCCTGGCCGAGAAGCTCGTCGAGGGCGGCATCCCGGTCGTCATCGGTGGGCGCCCCCTCGACCCGGGGGTCAAGGTCCCCTATGTCGACAACGACAACGTCGAGGGTGGCCGGCTGGCCGCGCAGCACCTGCGCGAGCGCGGTCGTCGCCGTATCGCGACCATCGCCGGGCCCGAGGACATGTCGGCCGGCCGCGATCGGCTCGAGGGCTTCCGCCAGGGCTTGGGGCGCGAATTCCGCAGGCCACACGTCGAGTTCGGTCACTTCACGACGCAGTCGGGCGCACAGGCGGCTGCTCGCCTCCTCGAGCGGGTGCCGGACGTCGACGCGATCTTCGTGGCCTCGGACCTGATGGCACTCGGAGCGATGAGTGCGATCCGTCGGCTCGGCCGACACGTTCCGGACGACATCGCGATCGTCGGTTTCGACGACATCGACCTCGCACGGCTCTCCGAGCCCGCCCTGACGACGGTGCGCCAGCGCACTCAGACCCAAGGGCACGTGATGGCCCGCATGCTCCTGCGCCAGCTCGCAAACCGGCCCTCCGAGGCGGGCCCGCTGACGGGACCCCCGATGGCTGAAGGGTCCTTGTCCGCCGATGTCGACGCCTGGGACGCGCCGGACGGTCGGGGGATCGTCCTGCGCGTCGACCTCATCGAGCGTGCCTCTACCTGACCCCGCCTCCAGTTCGGTCCGGCTGATCCGGCTCCGCACAGCCGTCGGTGCTGGCGTGAACGCGGGATCGCGGACACGATGGGGTCGTGGTCATGCCCTACCGTCTGCGCGCCGGTGACACCGGCCCCGTGCAACAGTCCCCGGTGACCTGTGGGTCGGCCTGCCTCACGGTGGCCCGCATGCACGTGGACCCCCAGTTCGCGTCCTGGGTGCGCACCGGCGTCCCCCACCCACCGGGGTCACCGCACGGGTCGACTCCCGGGGAGCGCTTCGCCGCCTATGAACGCATCGTCATGCGCCGCACCAACAGCGTGTTCCCGGGGGCCAGTCGCGTCAACGTCCCCTGGCCCCGGCGCCTCGGCACGCCGCCGTGGGGGGCGTGCCGCGAGCTCGAGTACGGGGCTGCGCGGCGAGGCACGTCCTACACCGTCGAGGTCCTGCGCACCGACTCGCCACGTGAGCTCGTCAGCTCGTTCGACACCCTCGTCGACGTCGTCGCGGAGGGGGAGCCCGGATTGCTCTACGTGGGCAACACCGTGATGCCTCGCCATGTCGTGCTCGTGCTGCCGGGTGACGGCGACCGCATGCTCGACGTGTACGACCCCGGCAGCGGGCGGGTCAGCCACCTCCGGCGGGACGCCGTCGTCGAGCGCAGGGTCGGGCTCAGCGGATGGGACGTGCCGTGGATCGCGGTGCGTCCCGACGGGTTGCGCTCCGTGCGTCAGTCCTCGTATGCCGTGGCACCGGGCGCCGCCCCCGCCTGACCGCGACATCTTGCGATCCACCCACCTGAAAGGGCCCGGATCCGCGCCGGTGGGTAGGTGGATCGCAAGATGTCGTCGGGGTGTGTCAGGTGGCGGGCTTGGCGACGGCGACCAGCTCGATGTCCCGGGCCGAGACCTCGTCCCCCTCGACCAGCTCGAGGATGCCGGTGAGCTTGCCCGCCGCTCGCAGGTCACCCTGCGCGCTGCGGACGTGGTCGAGCACGGCATCCGGCCCGAGGAGCGTCATCGACGGCACCTCGGCGCGCATGCCGACCTTGGCCTCCGACTTCGCCTTGCGGACGATGGCCAGGGCTGCCCCGACGGAGACGAGCACGGCTGGGTCACCCCCGGCCGGCACCTCGTCGACCGTCGGCCACGCGGTGCGGTGCACCGAGCCGTCGTGGGTCCACGACCAGACCTCCTCGGTGACGTACGGGAGGATCGGCGCGAAGAGCCGCAGGACGACGTCGAGGGAGATCCGCAGGGTCGCACGCGCGCTTGCCGCGGCGGCATCCCCCTGGGCGCCGTAGGCGCGGTCCTTGGCGAGCTCGAGGTAGTCGTCGCAGAAGGCCCAGAACCACTGCTCGGTCACCTCGAGGGCGCGGGTGAAGTCCCACGCCTCGAAACCCGCGGTGGCCTTGCCGACGACGTCGCGCAGCCCGGCGAGGAGTGAGAGGTCGATGGGCTCGGTGACCTGGGCGGCGAGGTTCCCCTCGACCTGACCGAACGACAGCGCGAACTTGCTCGCGTTGAGCACCTTGATGGCCAGTCGCCGCCCGACCTTGATCTGGCCCGTGTCGTAGGCGGCGTCGGTGCCGAGGCGCCCGCTCGCTGCCCAGTAGCGCACGGCATCCGCGCTGTGCTCCTTGAGGACGTCCTCGGGGGTGACCACGTTGCCGCGTGACTTGGCCATCTTCTTGCGGTCGGGGTCGAGGATCCACCCGCTGATCGCTGCGCCGGTCCACGGCACCGTCCCGTGCTCGAAGTGTGAGCGGACGACGGTGGAGAACAGCCAGGTACGGATGATGTCGTGTCCCTGGGGGCGCACGTCCATCGGGAAGACCTTCTCGAAGAGCGGGTCCGTTCCCGTCCCGGCGGCATCGCGCCAGCCGCCGGCGATCTGCGGGCTGAGCGACGAGGTGGCCCAGGTGTCGAAGATGTCGGGGTCGCCGACGAAGCCATCGGGCGCGCCGCGTTGGTCCTCTGTGTACCCGGTGGGCGGGTTGGCTGCGGGGTCGACCGGCAGCGAGGACTCCTCGGGCACGATCGGGGCGTCGTAGCGCGGCTCGCCGTCGGCATCGAGGGGGTACCAGACCGGGATGGGCACACCGAAGAAGCGCTGGCGGGAGACCAGCCAGTCGCCGTTGAGGCCACCGACCCAGTTCGCGTAGCGGCTGCGCATGAACGGGGGGTGGAAGTCGATCTCCTCGCCACGGGCGATGAGCGCGGAGTTGAGCTCGGCGTCGCGGCCACCGTTGCGGATGTACCACTGCCGGGAGGTGACGATCTCGAGCGGCTTCTCGCCGCGCTCGTAGAAGTTCGCCATGCGCTGGGTGGGAGTCGGCTCGCCCTCGAGGTCGCCCGACTCGCGCAGCGCGTCGACGACGGCCGCACGGGCACCGAACGGGGTCTTGCCCGCGAGCTGCTCGGCGTAGAGCCCTTCACCGGCGGTGCCCTCGAGCCACGGCGGCGTCTCGCCCTGGAGTCGACCGCTGCGCGTGATGACCGAGCGGGTCGGCAGCCGCAGCTCGCGCCACCAGATGACGTCCGTGAGGTCACCGAACGTGCAGCACATCGCGATGCCGGCGCCCTTGTCGATCTCGGCGCCCGCGTGGGCGAGCACCGGCACCTCGACACCGAACAGCGGTGTCGTCACGGTCGTGCCGAACAGGCCCTGGTAGCGCTCGTCGTCGGGATGCGCGATGAGGGCGACACAGCTCGGGATGAGCTCGGGCCTCGTGGTCTCGATGTGCACGGGCCCGTTCGGGCCGTGGAACGCGATGCGGTGGTAATGGCCCGGGTAGTCGCGGGCCTCCAGCTCGGCCTGGGCAACCGCTGTCTGGAACGTGACGTCCCACAGCCCGGGAGCCTCGGCCTGGTAGGCCTCGCCGCGGGCGAGGTTGCGCAGGAACGCCTGCTGCGCCGTGGCGCGCGAGTGGTCGTCGATCGTGCGGTAGGTGATCGACCAGTCGTAGCTGTGCCCGATGCGGCGGAACAGCGACTCGAAGGCCTCCTCGTCCTTGACCGTCAGCTCGTCGCAGAGCTCGATGAAGTTCTGCCGCGAGATGGGCAGCTCGTCGGCCGCCTTGGTGCTGCGCGCGTCGCCGCGGAACGGCGGCACGAAGTCGGGGTCGTGGTGCAGCGACGCGTCGCCGCGCACGCCGTAGTAGTTCTGGACACGCTTCTCGGTCGGCAGGCCGTTGTCGTCCCAGCCGATGGGGTAGAAGACGTTGAACCCGGCCATCCGCTTGTAGCGGGCCACGCAGTCGGTGTGGGTGTAGCTGAACACGTGCCCCATGTGCAGCGAGCCGGATGCCGTGGGCGGCGGGGTGTCGATCGAGAAGACCGCCTCGCGTGGCCCGGCGAGGGCCGCCTCACGGTCGAAGGCGTACGTGTCCTGCTCCTGCCATACCGCGGCCCACTTGTCCTCGAGCCCGTCCAAGGACGGCCTCTCCGGCACGGAGGCAGCACGGAACGGCGAAAGGGGCTCGGTCATGCGCGACATCATCCCAGACCGGGGGTGGCGGGCCGGCATCCGGTGGCCGTGACGGGACGGCATCCTGCCGGGGGTGACTCTGGCCTAGGGTGAGCCTCATGAAAGACCCCGTGTACCGGCCTGTCATCTCGGCGGTCAGGACGATGTTCTTCGTCCAGGGCACCCGCTTCACCATCACCGGCGCGGAGCATGTGCCGGCCGTCGGTGGAGCGATCATGGCGATCAACCACACGTCCTACCTCGACTTCATGTATGCCGGTCTGCCCGCTTGGCCGCACCGCCGCTACGTGCGGTTCATGGCCAAGAAGTCGGTGTTCTCACACCGGGTCACCGGCCCGCTGATGCGGGGCATGGGGCACATCCCGGTTGACCGGCACAAGGGTGGAGAGGCGTTCGCGGCCGCCATCCGGGCCCTGCGGGCGGGCGAGATCGTCGGCGTCTTCCCCGAGGCGACGATGTCACGGTCCTTCGAGCTCAAGGAGTTCAAGCCGGGGGCCGTGAAGATGGCCCAGGTCGCTGGCGTGCCCGTGCTGCCGGTCACGATCTGGGGTGGCCAGCGGGTGTGGACGAAGAACCTGCCCAAGCACATGCGACCGGCATCCCGGATCCCGGTGAGCATCACGGTCGGTGAGCCACTGGAGATCGCGCGGCGCGAGGACGTCACCGCGGCCAGTGCTCGCCTGAAGGCCGTGATGCAGGCCCAGCTCGATGCTCAGCAGGCGGCCTACCCGACCCTGCACGGCGAGGACCTGCGCTACCTGCCGGCCCGGCTCGGCGGCCTGGCCCCGACGCCGGAGGAGGCGCACGCGGCCGACCATCACGACATGACGCGGACTCGGGACGAGTTCACCGGCTGACGGCAGCTCTTCCGCGTCGGGATGTCAGACGGTGTGACCGAGGTGGGCGAGTGCCTGCCGCAGGAGCACCCCGTGGCCGCGGTCCATCTCGGCCTGCAGACCCGGGTCGAGGGCCTGCTCGGGGGTGAGCCACGTCAGGTCGAGCGAGTCGTGCTGAGGGGCGCAGTCACCGACGACCGGGACGACGAACGCCAGTGACACCGCGTGCTGCCTCGGGTCGTGGAAGGGGGTGACACCGGGCGTGGGGAAGTACTCGGCCACGGTGAACGGCTGCGGGCTGGCCGGGATGCGGGGCAGGGCCATCGGCCCGAGGTCCTTCTCGATGTGCCGCAGCAGGGCGTCACGCACTCGCTCGTGGTGCAGCACGCGCCCGGACACCAGCTCGCGGCACACCTCGCCCTCGGGGCCCAGGCGCAGCAGCACGCCCACGGCGGTCACGGCACCTCGGTCGTCGACCCGCACGGGCACGGCATCCACGTAGAGGATCGGCAGCTTCTCGCGCGCCGCGTCGAGCTCTTCACGGCTCAGCCAGGCGGCATCGCGGTTCAGGTCGAGGTTGCTCATGCGCCCGATCGTGCCACGTCCGGGGGCGTGGGCACGGCGGGGTTCCGCAGCGGGAGCGCGGGGGAGTCGGCAAAGGTCACCGGCTCCTCGAACGCCGCGCGACGGGCCGCCCGCCGTAGCGCCCCGAGCACCGCTCTCCCGGTGATGAGCACGAGCACCGCGGTGGTGATGGCCCGCCCGATGTCCCAGCCCAGGCTCGTCGCCAGCGTGAAGACGAGGAAGCGGTGGAGGTTCTCGAGCACCGGGGCACCGGCGACGAAGGACAGCTCTCCGGTCATCCCGGTGGTGAAGGGCCAGAACGACAGGTTGAGCAGCAGCCCGTACGCCAGCCCGGCGATGGCGCCGTAACCCGCGAGCATCGCGATCTCGGCCTTGCCGCGAAGCGGCGGCAGCAGTCCGGCTCCCCACCCGACCCAGGCGGCACCGAGCATCTGGAACGGCAGCCAGGGTCCGACACCGCCGGTCACCAGCGCCGAGGCGAACAGCGTCGTGGCGCCGAGCACGAACCCGAACCCGGCTCCGAACACGCGCCCGCCGAGAACGAGGAGGAAGAACACCGTCTCGAGCCCGGCCGTCCCCGCCCCGAGTGGGCGCAGGGCAGCCCCGATCGCCGCCAGGACGCCGAGCATGGCGACGGCCTTGACATCCATGCCGCCCTCGCTGATCTCGGCGAGGACGACGGCGAGCAGCATCGGCAGGACGAGGGCGAAGACCAGCGGCGCGTCGGTGCCGTGGGCGAGTCCGGACTCCGGCGACACGATGAGCGGCCAGCAGAACGCTGCGAGCCCGGCGATCGAGACCAGGGCGACGGCGGCAGCCGAGCGGGGGCGGAGCGCGAGGGCGCGAGTCCGGTGGCTCACGGCATCCGCCCTTCGAGTGCGGCACGCACGTCAGCCACCGTCAGCCAGGGGCCGGGGCCGGTCACCTTGGACACCTGCGGCGCGAACGCGGGCGAGGACACGACGACCTCGGCGGTCGGCCCGTCGGCCACGATCTCCCCGGCAGCCATCACGACGACCCGGTCGGCGCACTCGGCGACGAACTCGACGTCGTGCGTGGCGACGACGACTGAGCGCCCCCGTGCTGCGAGCCCGCGCAGGACGCCGCTCAGCACCGCCTTGGCGGTGGGGTCGAGTCCCCGAGTCGGCTCGTCGAGGAGCAGCACGGGCGGGTCTGCGGTGAGCTGGACGGCCAGCACCAGCGCGAGCTTCTGACCCTCCGAGAGGTCTCTGGGGTGCCGCTCGGGGGGGATGCCGGGTGCCACCTGCGCGAGGAGTCGCGCGCAGGTGCCCGACGGGGCCCCGCTCTCACGGTCTGCCTGTTCGCACTCCCCACCCACGGTGTCGAGGTAAAGGAGGTCGGCCGCCGACTGCGGCACGAGACCGACGAGCGCGCGGCGCTTCCCGGCATCCAGGGTTCGCGGGTCGACCATCGCGGATGCCGGGTCGAGGTGATACCGCTCGGAATTCCGTGCACCTGGGGTTCGACCGGCAGGAGGACGGGCCGGAACAGCTGCTCGCACGGCTCCGGACGTCAGTTCTCCGCTGCCCTGCAGCGCCCACAGCAGGGATGACTTGCCACACCCGTTGCGTCCCATGACGGCGGCGACCTCGCCTGCTCGCAGGTCGAGCGAGACCCTCGCGACGGCAAGCACGTCGCCGGGATGCCGCACGATGACGTCCGCCGCACTCAGCACGATGTCCCCCGAGTGACCTGTTGGTCGATCCGGGGACGTTTCCGCGAGGCCTGCGGTGGGGCTGGTGTGACCAGCTGGTCGATCGTGACCCACGGATGCCGTCAGCCGGGCTCGCAGGTCGACGGCGGCGCGGCGCGCGTCCCGCACCGACAGCGGTAGGGGTGTCCACCCGGCATACCGGCCGAGCTCCACGACGGGTGAGGCGATGTCGCTGGAGACCATCATCTCGGCGGGTGTCCCCGATGACACCGACCCATCCGGTGAGATGTGCACGACGGTGTCGGCGTAGTGCAGCACCCGTTCGACCCGGTGCTCGGCCACGACGACGGTGACGGCCAGGTCGTGGACGAGGCGGGTGATCGTCGCGAGCACCTCCTCGGCGCCGGTCGGGTCCAGCGCGGATGTCGGCTCGTCGAGCACGATGACCCGGGGGTGCGCCGTGAGCACCGACCCGATCGCCACTCGCTGCTGCTGCCCACCGGACAGCTCGCGCAGGGGCGCGTCGCGCAGCTCTGCGATGCCGAGCAGATCCAGCGTCTCCTCGACCCGCTTGCGCATCGTCGACGGCGACAGGCCGAGCTGCTCCATGCCGTAGGCGAGCTCTTCCTCGACGGTGTCGGTGACGAACCCCGCGAGAGGGTCCTGTCCGACGACGCCGACGAGGTCGGCGAGATCACGGGGGCGGTGATCACGCGTGTCGCGGCCGTGGAGCCGTACGTGCCCGGCGAGCGTGCCCCCGGTGAAGTGCGGGACCCGCCCGCAGATCGCGCCGAGCAGGGTCGACTTGCCCGATCCGGTGCGGCCCACCACGAGGGCCAGCTCACCCTCCTCGATGGTCAGGTCGACGTCGCGCAGTACCGGCCGGTCGACCCCCGGCATGGTCACGGACACCCGCGCCACCGAGATCGCGTGCTCATCCACGGGAGCCCACCATCTCTCGGGCTCCGCGCCGCGGCGCGCGCGACGACGGACGTGGGGGCTCGGGAGTCAGGTACGCCGGCAGTGCGCCGATGAGCAGCCCCACCACCGCTGCGACCGGCAGCGGCGGTACCCCCAGCGGTGTCAGCGGCATCGCGAGCCCGTCGGGTGCCACCCGCGACAGGACGACGAACGCCGCGGCCGCGACCACCCCGCACACGAGGACGACCCACTCGGCCCCCAGCCACGGGTCGGGACGGTAGGTGCTGCGAGGCACGTGCCGGCCGCCGAGCCACAGGCCGAGCGCCGACAGGCCGAGGCCGGCGAGCAGCGTCGGGGTCCCCATCACCGCGGGAGTCGTCGCGTCCAGCACGCCATAGATGCCCACGGCGCTCGCGAGCAGGCCGCCGAGGGTGAGCGCGCCCGTCAGCAGGCGCTGCCCCCGCGGCGCCGCCCCCGCCCGCCCATAGCCCCGCGAGTCCATCGCAGCAGCCAGCAGGAGCGACCTCTCCAGGGTGTCCTCCAGCACCGGCAGGGCGATCGCCGGCACCGACCGGATGCCGCGTCGCGTGTCCCCGCGCAGCTGGCGGGCCTGGCGCACCCGTTGCACGCTCTCGGCGAGCTGCGGCGCCACGGACACCGACACGACCACGGCGGAGCCGATCTCGTGCAGCGCCGCGGGCATGGCCCGCAGGAGTCGCTTGGGGTTGGCCAGGGCGTTCGCGGCGCCGACGCACGCGATCATGACCGCGAGCCGGAGGCCCTGCAGGGCGGCGGCGAGCAGTCCTTCCAGGTAGACGGTGCCGCCGATCTGGATGCCGGCCGCCCACGACGGGAGCGTCACCTCAGGGAGGTGGAAGAGCACGATCTCGCCGAACTTCAGCCCGACGAGCACGTGCAGCACGATGCGGATGACGATGATCGCCAGGCCCAGCCACAGGTACAGCCGAAAGGCCCGCGCCCACGGCGAGGACCCCCGTCGGGCCGCGACGACCAGGGCGACGACCGCGAGGGCCAGCAGGAGCAGGAGCGGGTTGGTCGTCATGCTCACCGCCACGGCCATCCCGAGAGCCCACCCCCACCACGCGGCCGGGTGGACCGCGCGGGGGAGGGTGGGGCTCATCGCACCATCATCGCGTCACACGCGCCGTCTCCACGCGGCCCAGCCGGCGCCGCCGGCGACGAGAGCCACGAGGGCGCCACCCACGAGCAGCGTGGCGGGGCCGGACGAGTCGTCCGGGCCCGACGTGGGCGCGGCGGCCAGCGGCGTGGCCGACGCCTCGGTGCTCGCGGGGCCCCCGCCGTTCGGGCTGGCTGACCCGCTCGCGGATGCCGTCGCGCTGGGTGTCGCGGATGCCGTCGCCTTCGTCGTGGCGGTCGGCTCGGCCGGCGCAGTGGTGGCGCCCGACCCCGACGACGTGGTGGAGCCGGCGGCCTTGCCGGACCCCGACGTCGAGGTTCCGGACGTGGTGGTCGCGGGCTTCGAGGTCGGCTCGGGTGCGGCGGTCGTCGCCTTGGGCCTGGTCGTCGTCGGTGCCGGCTTGCTCGTCGCCGGGGGTGAGGGCGGTGCGATGCCCGGCTGGCCCCCGGAGCCGAACGCGAAGCCGACCACGCTGCCGGGAGCCGGGTCGTAGCTGGCGACACCGCTCGAGCTGTAGGTCCAGCTGCCACCGGCCCTGGCGTGGAAGAAGGCCCAGTAGGCGCTGGCCGGCGGCATGCGCACGCAGGAGGTGTCGGGATAGCCGTTGATCTGGCACAGCGCACCCGGGAAGGTCTGGACGGGGGTCGTGCCGAAGCCTGCTGCGGTGAGCGCACCCCAGGCCGAGGAGGGGTCACCCGACGCGCACCGGGTGCTGATCGAGCCCCCCGTGTCGACGACGACGGTGACCCCGGACGTGCCCGAGCAGGCCGCGGCGCTCGCCGGGGCCGCCGCGACGGCCAGACCGGCGAGGGCCAGGCCGGTTGCCGCGACGGTGCCGGCGAGGCGCCGAAGGACCCGGTGGGCGGCTGAGGCGGAGCTCATCAGCGGTGCGCACCCTGACGACGGGTGGCCGCGATGACCACGCCGCCGACGACGACGAGCACCAGCCCGAGGCCGACCGGCAGCACCAGGTCGCTGCCCGTCCGGGCGAGGGACCCGCCTGCGCCGGTGCTGCCCGAGCCGCCGGCGGCGGAGCCGGTGGTCGCCGCCGTGTCGTCGGAGCCGGTCGCGGTGCCACCCCCGGATGCCGTCGCGGTGGCGCTCGACGTGGACGTCGAGGGCCGCGGCGTCGTGCTCGCCGAGGTGGTCGGGGTCGACGTCGCCCCGCCCGTGGTGGTGGGCGTCGATGTCGGTGTGGTGCACGTGAGGGCGGGAGCCACGGCATCAGCTCCGTCTGCGGTCACCGAGGCCAGAGGAGTTCCGGCGAGGGCGAGCAGTGCCTGTGACGTGGAGCGACGGTCCTGGTCGACGGGCGCAGCCGCGGCCCCGGCAGCCTTTGTCGCCGCGAAAGCCGCTGCGTCATAGGCGATTCCGCCTCGCAGGGCAACCGGGAAGTCGCAGCCGTACTGCAGGCCGGTGAGGAACGTGACCGCGGCCCGGGCCTGCGAGGTGCGACCTCCGGCGAGGAACGCCTGACCGGCCAGGCCGGTGCTGTTGGCGTTGGCCCCGGACTGGGGGCCGCCACCGCCGACGCCACCCGAGGCGTCCTGGCGGGACTCGAGGTAGTCCAGACCCTCCCCGGCAGCGGACGCGGAGCCGCCGACGGCGATCAGGGCCTGCACGGCCATCGCGGTGGCGTCCGGGTCGGCCGAGTCGTCGCTCGTGCAGCCGGCGTCGCTCATGTAGAGCTGGAAACCGCCACCCGGGCACTGCTGGGTGAGCAGGTACTGGCGGGCCGCGTCACTCACGGGCTCACCGGCGCGGTCGAGCCCGATGAGGGCGAACGACTGGCCGAAGGTGTTGGAGTAGTCCGCCAGCTTCGTCGGGTCGGAGTAGTCGGGGTACTTGGTCTTGTCGGAGAAGCGGCCACTCGGCTGCTCGAGGCCCTGCAGCGTCGTCAGCAGGTCGTAGCCCCCGAAGGACGTGGGGTCCTCGCCCTGGGCGAGTGCGACATTGAGCAGCTTGGCGGCCGAACCGGCCCCCACCTCGTCTGCCTCCCCGTACCCGAGGTAGCCGACGACGTCGTCCGCGAGCCACGCGGTCGCCAGGGCGGCCTCGTCCTGGGCGGTGCCGGCCGCGGCCAGGGCGAGCACGGCATCCGCCGTCACGCCGTGGTCGGGGTAGATGACCCCCATGGCGGTGACCGAGAAGTGGTGCCCGCCGGCGGCGAGCTGCTGTTGCAGGTAGTGCGCCCCGACGAGCGTCGGGTCGGTGCTTGCGGCCATCGCGGCGCTCGGCGAGAGCACGGCGGCGGCCGGGGCGGCGACGAGAGCCGCTGCGGCGAGCAGGGTGCCGGCGCGGCGCAGCACGGCGCCCCGGGCAGTGGTGGGGGTGGACATCGGTGCCTCTCCTGAGCGGTTCAAGACGAAAGGCCCGAACCACCGAGGAGCTCCCGGTCACTCGGGCTCCGTCCCGCGATCCTCGACGGGTGAAATGGAGCCGCTCGCACCTGCCGGGCACTCCGACTCGCCGCGACGGTGAGGTCGCGACCCACGGCTGCGGGACAGTGCCGGACTTGGACCGGCTTCCCCCGAACAGGTGCGTGTGGGTGCCGCCCCGGAGGGCGACCTCAGGACTGTACCGCGTCCGCCGGACGTCCGGCACCCCTCGTGGCCGGTGCCACCGACCTGCCGGACGCCCCCCGGCGGGTATCATCGGCGCAGGCGTTCGAGCCGTCATCAGCGGCGAGCCTTCCGGAAGAACGGGACCTTCACGGCATCCGGCGTGCAGGTCCTCACTAGAACCGGACGTTCGGGTCACGTCACGACCTGGCACAAAGAGCGGTCGCCCACGCGGATCGGGCGGCAAGCGAGGTGGTACCGCGGTGGTGAGCACCCGGCATCCGAGATCGGATGCCGTGTCGTCGCCCTCGTCCTCGACCCGGGCACGACGAGTCGACGACGCAGGAGCAACACCCATGACGTACCCCAAGGTCTCCACGACCGGCGAGCACACCGGCGCCGCGTTCGGCGTCCCCGCGAGCCCCCGCTTCCCTCACATCGAGGATGCCGTGCTCGCCCACTGGGCGGCCGACGACACCTTCGCGGCGTCGGTCGTGAACCGGCCCACCGGCGAGGACGGGGCCAACGAGTTCGTCTTCTACGACGGCCCGCCCTTCGCCAACGGCCTGCCGCACTACGGCCACCTGCTCACCGGCTACGTCAAGGACATCGTCCCCCGCTACGAGACGATGCGCGGCAAGCACGTCGAGCGCCGCTTCGGGTGGGACACCCACGGGCTGCCCGCCGAGCTCGAGGCCATGAGCCAGCTCGGCATCAAGACCAAGGATGAGATCCTGGAGATCGGGATCGAGACCTTCAACGCCAAGTGCCGCGAGTCGGTGATGAAGTACGCCGGCGACTGGCAGGACTACGTCACCCGCCAGGCGCGCTGGGTCGACTTCGACAACGACTACAAGACGCTCAACCCCACCTTCATGGAGTCGGTGCTGTGGGCGTTCAAGACGCTGTACGACAAGGGCCTGGTCTACGAGGGCTTCCGCTGCCTGCCCTACTGCTGGAACGACCAGACCCCGCTGTCCAACCACGAGCTGCGGATGGACGAGGAGGTGTACAAGAACCGGCAGGACCCGGCCGTGACCGTCGGCTACCGGCTCGAGACCGGTGAGCTCGCGCTGATCTGGACCACGACCCCGTGGACCCTGCCGAGCAACCTCGCGATGGCCGTGCGCCCCGACATCGACTACGTCGTCGTGGAGTCGGAGTTCTCGGGTCGCACCGAGCGCTACCTCTTGGCGGAGGCCAGGCTGGCGGCCTACGCCCGCGAGCTGGGGGACGACGTGGCGGAGCGGGTCGTCGAGCGGCTCACGGGCGCCGACCTCGTCGGGCGCTCCTACACGCCGCCGTTCTCCTACTACTCCGGCCACGCGAGGTCGCACGTCGTGCTCGCCGCCGACTACGTGACGACCGACGACGGCACGGGCATCGTGCACATCGCCCCCGCATTCGGTGAGGAGGACAAGCAGCTGACCGACCAGCACGGCATCGCCCCGGTCGTTCCCGTCGGGCCCGACGGCCGCTTCACCTACCCGGTGAACGACTACGAGGGCCTGCACGTCTTCGACGCGAACGCGCTCATCATCGAGCACCTCAGGGCAGCCACCCACGGTGAGGGCGAGCACGCCTCGGTCACCCCGGGCACCGTGCTGCTGCGCCGCGAGACCTACGACCACTCCTACCCGCACTGCTGGCGCTGCCGGGAGCCCCTCATCTACATGGCGGTCTCGTCCTGGTTCGTCGAGGTGACGGCGTTCAAGGACCGCATGGTCGAGCTCAACCAGGAGATCACCTGGGTGCCCGAGCACGTGAAGGACGGCCAGTTCGGCAAGTGGCTCGAGAACGCCCGTGACTGGTCGATCTCGCGAAACCGGTTCTGGGGAAGCCCGATCCCCGTCTGGCGATCCGACGACCCGGCCCACCCACGCATCGACGTGTACGGCTCGTTCGCAGAGCTCGAGCGCGACTTCGGGCGCCTCCCGCGCAACGAGCACGGCGAGCCCGACCTGCACCGGCCGTTCGTCGACCACCTGACCCGTCCCAACCCGGACGACCCGACCGGCAACTCCACGATGCGCCGGGTCGAGGACGTGCTCGACGTCTGGTTCGACTCGGGCTCGATGTCGTTCGCCCAGGTCCACTACCCGTTCGAGAACGCGGACTGGTTCGAGCACCACTTCCCGGGCGACTTCATCGTCGAGTACATCGGCCAGACGCGCGGCTGGTTCTACACGCTGCACGTGCTCGCGACGGCGCTGTTCGACCGGCCGGCGTTCTCGTCGTGCGTCAGCCACGGCATCGTCCTCGGCAGCGACGGGCAGAAGATGAGCAAGTCGCTGAAGAACTACCCGGACGTCACGGAGGTCTTCAACCGTGACGGCGCCGACGCGATGCGCTGGTTCCTCATGGCGAGCGGCATCCTGCGCGGCAGCAACCTCGTCGTCACCGAGGAGGGCATCCGCGAGGGGGTCCGCCAGGTGCTCATCCCGCTGTGGAACAGCTGGTACTTCTTCAGCCTGTACGCCAACGCCGCCAACGGGGGAGAGGGGTATGCCGCGCGCTGGTCGACCGCGTCCACCGACCCGCTCGACCGCTACCTCCTCGCCAAGCTGCGTGACCTCGTCGAGACGGTCCAGGGTCAGATGGACGCCTACGACATCCCCGGCGCGTGCGAGTCGGTGCGCCAGTTCGTCGACGCCATGACCAACTGGTACATCCGGCGGTCGCGGGAGCGGTTCTGGGACACCGGCACCGGAGACGGTGCCGTCTCCCGGGCGGCGTTCGACACCCTGTACACCACGCTCGAGGTGCTCACCCGGGTCGCCGCGCCCCTGCTGCCCCTCGTGACCGAGGAGATCTGGCGCGGGCTCACCGGTGGTCGCTCGGTCCACCTCGAGGACTGGCCGACGGCCTCGGAGCTGCCGGCCGACGACGCCCTCGTCGCCGCGATGGACCAGGTGCGGGCGGTCTGCTCCACGGGCTCGTCGCTGCGCAAGGCCGAGCGGCTGCGCGTGCGGCTTCCGCTGCCCGAGCTCACCGTCGTCACGGCCGACCCCGAGGGGCTGCGGCCCTTCGCCGGCATCGTGGCCGACGAGCTCAACGTCAAGGCCGTCACGGTGCTCGACGTCGCCGAGGCGCACGAGTCGGACTTCGGCATCAGCCAGCGCCTCGTCGTCAACGCCCGCGCAGCAGGGCCGCGCCTCGGGCGCGACGTGCAGACGGCGATCAAGGGCTCGAAGACGGGCGACTGGTCGGTGGCCGACGACGGCACCGTCACCTCGGGCGGGCTCGCGCTCGTCGAGGGGGAGTACGTCGTCGAGACCGTCGTCGACGCGGAGCAGGCCGGCTCGCACGCGACGGCGATGCTCAGCGGCGGCGGGTTCGTCGTCCTCGACACCGACGTCACCCCCGAGCTCGAGCTCGAGGGCGCGGCGCGCGACCTCGTGAGGGCGGTGCAGCACGCCCGGCGCGAGGCCGGCCTCGAGGTGTCCGACCGCATCTCGCTCGAGGTGGCGGGCGCCGAGTTCGTCTACCGCGCGGTGCTCAACCACCGCGACCTCGTGACCGGCGAGACGCTGGCCGAGCACCTGTCGGTGGCCCCGGACCTCGACGCCCTCGA
>DATIAB010000034.1:0-7152 GCA_035458265.1 Ornithinibacter sp.
GCCAGCACCTGCTGGCAGAAGGTGACGAGGCGGGCCTGAAGAGGACGCATGACAAGACTCCTGCTGTGTGGGGGAAGGTCACACAAGGCAGGAGTTTCACACCAGTCACATCAGTCACGGAAGGGTTTCTGAGTAACTACACGCCTGTAATTTCCACTCGACACGCCGTTACAACCGTGTAATTTTCTCCGATTGTGCCCCAGAGATGCCTCGAGCGGTGCGCCAGACACGTTTCCTGGGTCAGAAACATGTCTCACGCACCGCTCGGGGACGGGCTGGGGCGGCGTGGTTCGGCTGAGGCGGGGCGCCTAGATGTCGGCGCCGAGGCCGTCGTCCTCGCCGGAGTCGTCGCCCTCGTCGTAGTGGAGGTAGTGGATGCCCTCCTCGACGTCGCCGTCGAAGCCGAGGCGTCCGCTCTCCATGACCAGGACCCGGTCGCAGAGGTTGCGGACCGAGCCGGGGGCGTGCGAGACGTAGAACATCGTCACTCCCGACCGCACGATCTCGTCCATGCGCCGCTTGCACTTGCGCTTGAACGGCCGGTCCCCCACCGCGAGCGCCTCGTCGGCGATGAAGATGTCGGCGTCGACGTTGACCGCGACCGAGAACCCGAGGCGCGCCTTCATGCCGGAGCTGTAGTAGGCCACCTCGGTGTCGAGGAACTTCCCGAGGTCGGCGAAGTCGACGATCTCGTCGAACTTGCGGTCGGTCTCGGCCCGCGACATCCCGAGGATGGCGGCGTTGAGGTAGAGGTTCTCCCGACCGCTCAGGTTGTTGTCGAAGCCGGTGCCGGTCGCGATCAGCCCTGCGATCCGGCCGCGCGTGAGCACCGAGCCGGAGTCGGGGCGCATGACCCCGCTGATGAGCTTGAGCAGCGTCGACTTGCCGGAGCCGTTGAGGCCCATCAGGCCGACCGACTCCCCCTCGCGCACGGTGAAGCTCACGTCGTCGACGGCGTTGAAGGAGTCGTGTGTCTTGCGGCCGCGGGCCTTGGCCAGCACGGTCTGCTTGAGCGAGCGCTGGTAGGACAGCGTGAAGGACTTGGTGGCGTTCTCCACCTGGATCATCGTGGTCATGTCAGAGGCGCTCCGGGACCCGGGACTCGAGCCGGGCGAAGATCCGCTGGGCCAGCACCAGCAGCACGACCGCGATGGCCGTCATGATCAGGCCACGGGTGAACAGGTGGTCGGGCAGGTGCACCGCGGCCGTCGCCTCCGGGTCGCTGGTGGTGCCGGTCCAGAAGCCGCGCTGGATCAGGAGCACGGCCTCGGCCATCGGGTTCCACAGGTAGTAGGTCGCGATCGGTTCGCCGAAGCGCTCCTGCACGAGGGTGTAGGGATACATCATCGGCACGCTGAAGGTGACGAACTGGGTCAGGGTCTGCGCCACCTTGCCGATGTCGCGCATGAAGACGTTGCCGACGCTGAAGAGCAGGCCCAACGCCAGGCCGAGCACCGCCGTGAGCGTGAAGCCCAGCAGCGCAGCCGCCATCCCCACCGGGTCGGGGCGCCACCCGAGCCACACGCACGGCACCACGAGGATCACCAGCATCGGCACCGTGTGCCACCCGGCGACGAGCATGCGGGCCACCGGGAACATCTCGCGCGGCACCGGGAGCTTGGTGATCAGCGACCTGTTCTGGACCAGCGACTGGGTGCCGCCGTTGAAGGTCTCGGTGAAGAAGTGCACGACCACCATGCCGGCGAACAGGTGGATGGCGAAGTTCTCCATCCCGGCGCCGCGGCCGATCATCACCTGGAACAGGAAGTAGAACATGCAGAACCGGATGGCCGGCTGCAGGTAGCTCCACACCCAGCCGAGCACGGTGCCCTGGTAGCGCGACTTGATGGTGTTGCGCACCAGCATGCCGAGCAGGTAGCGACGGCGTACGACCTCGCTGAGGCCTGTGGCCGCCGGCGGGGCCAGCGGCAGGGCCTCCAGCTCCGTCGACGTACGCCGGGCCGGGCCGGGGGCAGTCGTGCTCACGGGCGGCTCACTCGGTCGTGCCCGCAGCGCGGTCGGAGTCGTCGGTCCAGGGCGCGAACGTCTTCTCCCACGCCTCGGGCGAGGTGATCTCGCCGAGGGCGTCGCGGTACTGCTGGGCCAGGGCCGGCCACTCGCGGTGGAAGCGCCGGTGGATCGCGACGGTCCGCTTGAGGAGGTCGCGGTACTCGTCGGGGTCGCGGCGGTAGAGCGCCACCGAGCTGCCGTCGTTCATCGACACGACGGCCGAGTCGTACTTGACCAGGTTGAACCACGCGGCGTCCATCGCGGTGAGCTCGGCCTCGGGGTAGTCGCGCGACATCGACCGGATGGGGCGCAGCTGCCGGATCGGGGCGAGCCCCGCGCCGATGAGCGTGCTGAGCCGGCCAGGGATCTCGATGTCGGACTTGCCCTTCTTGGGCGGCTTCTTGCGCCGCACCGGCGGCAGCTCGTCGCGGTCGGCGTGGAGCTGCGCGTCGACGAACTGCTTGCGGAAGGCGTTGACCTCCGGCAGCTTCGTCGCGAGCTCGCCGTGGAGGGCGTGCGGACCCGCCAGGACGTCCTCCATCGCGAGGTGACGCAGCTCGGCGGTGGAGTACTGCAGCGACGCGAGGTGCTTGACCTGGTGGTTGAACGACTCGCGGACCATCCGCCCGCCGCGCTCGTAGGGCGAGTGCAGCAGCGCGGCGATGATGCGGTTGCGGTGGTGGAAGTAGGCCTGCCAGTCCACGCCGTCGTTCTTGTCGGTCCACGGCACGTGCCACACGGCGGCGCCCGGGAACGACACGGTCGGGTAGCCGGCCTCCTTGGCGCGCAGGCCGAACTCCGAGTCGTCCCACTTGATGAAGAGCGGCAACGAGAGGCCGACCTCCTCGAGCACGACCCGCGGGATCAGGCAGGAGAACCAGCCGTTGAAGTCGACGTCGGCGCGCTTGTGCAACCAGCGAGCGGACCGCAGGTTGCGGGCCGCGAAGTCCCAGTCGCTGTAGCCGTCGAGGCGGGTCTGCCACCAGAAGCGCCAGGGCTGCACGATCTCGCCGAAGGAGTGCAGCCGCGAGCGGGAGTAGATGCTGAACATGTGGCCGCCCACGATCGTGGGCCGCTTGGCGAGGTCGCCGAAGGTCACCGCGCGGATGATCCCCTCGGGCTCGCAGACCACGTCGTCGTCCATCATGAGCGCGTACGTCGCCGTGCCCTTGCGGATGCTCTCGAGCTGGCCGCGGGCGTAGCCGCCCGACCCGCCGAGGTTGCCCTGCACGATGACCCGCAGCCGGTCGCCGAGCGACTCCTGCGCGGCCGGGAAGTACGTGGACTCCACCAGGGGCTTGCTGCCCTGGTCGACCACCTGGACGGTGTCGAGGTAGGGACGCAGGTCCTCGTCGTCGGCGATCTGGTTGAGGAGCTTGGCGCAGAAGTCCTGCCGGTTCATCGTGGTGATGCAGATGTCGGCGGTGCCGTGCTGGGCGCGGCCCTCGGGGACCTCGGCGGTCCATCGGGCGGACTCGACCACGGCGCCGTCGTCGCCGGCGACGATGTCGTACCAGTACCAGCCGCCGTCCACGAACGGCGTCAGGGTCAGCTCGAACGCGAAGGTCTCGGCCTCGTCCGACGTGACGGTGGTGGAGTCGACGACCTGGTTGTGGCCCGCGGCCATGGACTTGTAGACCGTCACCACGGTGCCGGCGCCGCGCACCTGCAGGGTCAGGGTGACCTCGTCGACGACGGTGTAGCGGCGCCAGTAGGAGGCCGGGAAGCCGTTGAAGTAGGTGCCGAAGGAGACCATCTGGCCCGGTTGGGCGCGCACGGCCGTGCGTGAGAGGACCTGGTCCGGGCGCAGCTTGCGTCCGGTCGAGGTCGACTGCCGGATCGCGGCGTTGTTGAGGTCCTTGGCGGCCTTGTTGCCGCCGACCTCGTGCCGGCTGGTGTCGAGGCGGGCCTCCTCCAGGTCGACGTAGAGCGCGAACGTGTCGGGGTCGCGGTCGACCGGGAGGATCTGCCGCTGCAGCAGACGGGTGACGAGATCAGGGGTGGTGCTCATGCGTCGATGCCTCCGCTCGTCAGCTCGGCGCCCTCGGTGAAGTGCGGCTTGAGCTTGTTGTCGTACATCGACAGGGCGGCCCCGATGGCCATGTGCATGTCGAGGTACTTGTAGGTGCCCAGGCGGCCGCCGAACAGCACCATCGGCTCGGCCTTGGCCAGCTCGCGGTACTTGAGCAGCTTGGCGCGGTCGTCGGCGGTGTTCACCGGGTAGTAGGGCTCGTCGCCCTCCTCCGCGAAGCGGCTGTACTCGTGGACGATCACGCTCTTGCCGGGCAGGTGGGTCTTCTCCCGCTCGGGGTGGAAGTGCTTGAACTCGATGATGCGCGTGTAGGGGACCTCCTGGTCGTTGTAGTTGACCACGCCGGTGCCCTGGAAGTCGTCGGTGTCGACGACGCTCTCCTCGAGGTCGACGGTGCGCCACGACAGGCGGCCCTCGGAGTTGCCGAAGTACTCGTCGACGGGGCCGGTGTAGACGATCGGGACCTTGCCCTTGTAGTCGTCGGCCACTGCGAAGAAGTCGGTCTCGAGGCGGACCTCGATGTTGGGGTGGTCGGCCATCTTGGTCAGCCACGCGGTGTAGCCGTCGGTGGGCAGGCCCTCGTAGGTGTCGCTGAACCACCCGTTCTGGAACGTGTAGCGCACCGGGAGGCGGGTGATGATGTCGGCGCTCAGCTCGGTGGGGTCGGTCTGCCACTGCTTGGCGGTGTAGCCCTTGATGAACGCCTCGTAGAGCGGGCGCCCGATCAGGCTGATCGCCTTCTCCTCGAGGTTGGAGGCGTCCTCGGTGGCGATCTCGCTGGACTGCTCGGCGATCAGCGCGCGGGCCTCGTCGGGCGTGTGGGACTTCCCGAAGAACTGGTTGATGAGCGCGAGGTTCATCGGCAGGGAGTAGACCTGTCCCTGGTACTTCCCGAACACCCGGTGCCGGTAGTCGGTGAACGACGTGAACCGGTTGGCGTACTCCCACACCCGCTCGTTGGAGGTGTGGAACAGGTGCGCGCCGTACTTGTGCACCTCCACGTTGGTCTCCGGGTCGCGCTCCGAGTAGGCGTTGCCGCCGAGGTGGTGACGACGCTCGAGGATGAGCACGCGGAGACCGAGCTCCTCGGCGCACCGCTCGGCGATCGTGAGACCGAACAGTCCGGCGCCGACGATCACGAGGTCGGGGAGCTGGTCGGGGATCTGGTCGGTGTCGGTGGTGGGGCCCTGGGACAAGGGATGAACTCCTTGGGTGAGAAACGCGGGGTGAGTCTATCGAGGGGGGCGGGCGGAAGCCGTCAGGCGGCGCATGCCCCGCGCGGAGGCCATGGCGCGGATCACGTTGCGGGCCTCGGCCCGGCCGCCGCGAACGGGGCTGAGCAGCACCACGACGAGGGTGATCAGCCACGGCTTGAGGCGCACCAGCACGTTCTCGCCGTGGCGGAGGTGCACCACGAAGAGGTTGCGGTACATGTAGAAGCCCTTCCACCCCGACAGGTCGTGCTGCTGGTTGAAGTCGAGCTGGCGGACCAGCACGGCGTCGCGCACCGCCCAGATCCGGCGGCCGGCACGGCGCGCGCGGACGGCGTACTCGGCGTCGTCGTAGAAGATGAAGAAGGAGGGGTCGGGGAAGCCGATCTCCTCGACCACGCCCCGCCGGGCCATGAAGCCCTCGAAGGCGACGTTGTGCACCTCGACGAGCTCCGGCATCGACGCGCGGTCGGCGTAGGTGCTGTCGACGGTGGATCGCTTGGGCTTGATGGCCAGCGGGTTGCGCAGGTCGAACTCGACGGCGGCCTTCTCGACCAGCGTGCCCGACAGGTCCTCGCGCACCGCGATGAGGCAGTCCTCGTCGACCGCCATCAGCGCCTCGAGGCAGCCGGTGGCGGGGACCACGTCGTCGTCGACGAGCCACACGCGGTCCCACCCGGCGTCGTACGCCGCTCGCACGCCGAGGTGGAAGCCGCCGGCGCCGCCGAGGTTCTCCTCGCTCCAGGTGACGTGCAGCGGGAGGTCGGTGCGGGCCTCGAGCACCGCGCGCGTGTGGTCGGTGCTGGCGTTGTCGACGACGATCACGGCGTCGGGTCGCCGGGTCTGCGCGGCGAGGCCGTCGAGGAGCCGCGTGAGCAGGTCGGCGCGGTTGAAGGTGACCACGACGACCGCCACCGTCTCCGTCGGCCGGGCGGCCGGGGTCGTCACGACAGGAACCTCCAGTGGCCGTCGAAGTCGCCGGCGATGCCCGCCCGCATCGCCCCGGCGCTGAGGCGGAGCCGCGACAGGCTCGGTCGGGTGAAGCAGTAGAACCAGACGGTCTTCACGACGAACGCCAGGGCGTGCAGCGGGCCGCGGTAGTCGCGGAGGTTGACCAGGTTGTTGCGGGCCATGCAGTAGTGCTTGAGGTCGCTGGGCGAGTCGTTGTAGGTGGTGAGGCCGAACATCATCGGGGTGCCCAGGTTGCCGACGCTGGGGTGGCGCACCGTCGCGGTGACGACGGTCGCGACCCGGGCGCCGGCCTCCTCCGCGCGCAGGCGGTACTCGTGGTCGTCGCCCCAGATGAAGAACTCCTCGCGGGGCAGGCCGATCCGGTCGACGAGCTCCTTGGTGACCAGCACGCCGTTGAAGGGGATGACGATCCCGTCGATCCGGTCCTGCTTCGCGGCCCGGCGCACGTCGTCGACCGCGTGCACGACGCGGGTGCTGCCGGGGCGGCGGATGGGGAACACCAGGCGCCCGGGATCGGCCTCGTCGACGACCAGCGGACCCCAGAAGTCGAGGTCGTCGGTCCCCTCCAGCAGGTGCTCGAGGCAGTCGACATCAGGCAGGCCGTCGTCGTCCATCAGCCACACCAGGTCGGCGTCGCGGTCGATCGCCCACGCCAGCCCGTCGTGGAAGCCACCGGCGCCGCCGCGGTTGGTGGCGAGGGTGCGTCCGCTGAGCGGCACCTCACCGGTGGTCGGGCGGGCGGCGAGCCACGTCCCCGTCCCGTCGGTCGACGCGTTGTCGACGACCAGGACCTCGGCCAGGCCGTCGACCTGGCCGAGCCGCTCGACGAGCTTCTTCAGCAGCGGCAGGCGGTTGAAGGTGACCACGACCGCGACGATGCGAGGCAGGGGTCCGGTGGTCACGGCGTACACCCTAGGGGCGGCACGG
>DATIAB010000035.1:0-3895 GCA_035458265.1 Ornithinibacter sp.
TTGTCGACCCCGTGGGTCATCACGTGGTCGACGAGGTCGAGGTACTGGCGCACGCCGGGGAGCCTACTCGTCGCGGGCGACACCCGACCCGGCAGCCACGCCGAATGCCGTGCCCGCCACCCGCGACAGGGCACCACTACCCTTGGGGCCATGACGAGCTCCCCCTTCGGCCGTGTCCTGACCGCGATGGTCACCCCGATGACGGCGGACGGTGAGGTCGACCCGGCGGGCACCGACGCCCTCGTGGAGCACCTCCTGGCCACCGGCCACGACGGCATCGTCGTCAACGGAACGACGGGCGAGGCGTCCACGCTCACCGACGACGAGAGCATCGAGACGGTGCGTCGCGTCAAGGAGCGGACAGGCGACCGGGCGGTGGTCATGGCCGGAGTCGGCTCCAACGACACCCGCCATGCCGTGCACATGGCCGGCCGCGCGGCGCAGGTGGGCGCCGACGCCCTCCTGCTCGTCAGCCCGTACTACAACAAGCCGACCCAGCCCGGCCTCATCGCCCACTGCCACGCGGTGGCCGACTCCACCGAGCTGCCGGTCATCCTCTACGACATCCCGGGGCGCACGGGCATCCAGTTCACGACCGAGACGCTCATCGCGCTGGCCGACCACCCGCGCATCGTCGCGGTCAAGGACGCCAAGGGTGACCTCGCGGCATCCACGCGAGTCCTCGCGGCCACCGACATACTCTGGTTCAGCGGCGAGGACGCGCTGACCCTGCCGCTGCTGTCGATCGGCGCGGTGGGCACGATCTCGGTCGTCGGGCACGTCGCGGGCGAGCAGTACGCCGCGATGATCGCAGCGGTCGACCGCGGCGACCTCGCCGAGGCGCGCCGCATCCACCAGGCGCTCGTCCCCGTCGTCGACGCCATCATGTCCCCGAGCCAGGGCGCGATCATGGCCAAGGCTGCTCTGGTCGAGCTCGGCGTCATCGAGTCGGCGTTCGTGCGGCTGCCGCTGGTCGAGAGCCCGCCCGAGCACCTCGAGGCGCTGCGCGGCGCCTTGGCGACGCTGCCCGGCATCCTCGGTCGATGAGTCACCCGCACCCCGAGCTGCAGGCTCCGGGGCCGCTCGCGGAACGGGGCGTGCGGGTCGTCCCGCTCGGTGGGCTCGGCGAGATCGGGCGGAACATGACCGTGGTGGAGCACCGCGGCCAGCTGCTCGTCATCGACTGCGGCGTGCTGTTCCCCGACGACCACCATCCGGGCATCGACCTCATCCTCCCCGACTTCGAGTACCTGGACGGCCGGCTCGACGACCTGCAGGCGCTCGTGCTCACCCACGGGCACGAGGACCACATCGGCGCGGTGCCCTACCTGTTGCGGCTGCGGCCCGACCTGCCGGTCGTCGGCTCGACGCTGACGCTCGCACTCGTCGAGGCCAAGCTCAAGGAGCACCGCCTCACACCGGTGGTGCGTGTCGTGCGCGAGGGTGACCGGGCGTCCTTCGGCGAGTTCGACTGCGAGTTCGTCGCCGTCAACCACTCCATCCCCGATGCCCTCGCCGTGGCGGTCCGCACGTCGGGCGGCACCCTGTTGCACACCGGGGACTTCAAGATGGACCAGCTGCCCCTGGATGGACGGCTGACCGACCTGCGGGCCTTCGCGCGGCTCGGGGAGGAGGGGGTCGACCTCTTCCTCACCGACTCGACGAACGCGGAGGTGCCCGGCTTCACGACGCCCGAGCGCGACATCGCCTCGGCCATCGACAAGGTCTTCCGGCACGCGGAGCGACGCATCATCGTCGCGTGCTTCTCCTCCCACGTGCACCGCGTGCAGCAGGTGCTCGACGCCGCGGAGAAGTCGGGCCGCAAGGTGGCGATGGTCGGACGGTCGATGGTGCGGAACATGGGCATCGCCTCCGAGCTCGGCTACCTGCGCGTGCCGGATGGCATCCTCGTCGACTTCAAGAAGCTGCACGACCTGCCGGACGACGAGGTGGTGCTCGTCTGCACCGGAAGCCAGGGGGAACCGATGGCGGCCCTGTCGCGGATGGCCAACCGCGACCACCGGATCGACGTCGGACCCGGCGACACCGTGCTGCTGGCCTCCTCGCTCATCCCGGGCAACGAGAACGCCGTCTACCGGGTGATCAACGGGCTGATGCGCCTGGGCGCGACCGTCGTGCACAAGGGCAATGCGAACGTCCACGTCTCCGGGCACGCGAGCGCGGGCGAGCTGCTCTACTGCTACAACATCGTGCGTCCCCGCAACGTGATGCCGGTGCACGGCGAGTGGCGCCACCTCGTGGCCAACGCGGAGCTGGCGATCGCGACCGGGGCGCCACGCGAGCGCGTCGTCGTCGTCGAGGACGGCGTCGTGGTCGACCTCGTCGACGGAGTGGCAACGGTCGCCGGCGCCGTGCCGTGCGGATACGTGTACGTCGACGGTGCCTCCGTGGGTGCCGCCGACGACGCCCTGCTCAAGGACCGTCGGATCCTGCGCGACGAAGGCTTCGTCTCGGTCATCGTCGTCATCGACTCGGGTACGGGCAAGGTCGTCGCCGGCCCCGAGATCACGGCCCGCGGTTTCGTCGAGGGCGACGTGCTCTTCGACGACGTCATGCCGCAGCTGGTCGCGGTGCTGGGCGAGGCGGCGGCCAACGGCGTGACCGACACCTACGAGCTGCAGCAGGTGATCCGTCGCTGCGTGGGCGGGTGGATGGGTCGCAAGATCCGCCGACGGCCGATGATCATCCCCATGGTCATCGAGGCCTGACCCAGGCGGTCCCCAGATCGGGCGGGGGAGTGCCGCGTGTGACGCGTGTGTCGCGTGTGACTGTCGCGTAGCCTGCGACCATGGCGACACGTACGTCCTCCTCAGCGCGCGGCCGCACCGCTGCAGCGCGACCCGCAACCCGGCGGCCTGCTGCGCGGTCCCGCAAGGGATCCGGCACAGCCCGCTCGGGTGGCCTCCCGCTTCCCCTGCGTGCCGTGCAGAGCACGTGGATGGGGCTGGCCCACGCGACCGGCTCCCTTGCCCGAAAGGTCGGGGCCTCGGGTCGGGACCTCGAGCCGGAGCACCGTCGTGACGGTGTGGGCCTGCTGCTCGTCGCGCTCGCCGTGGTCGTCGCCGCACGAGAGTGGTGGGGGATGACCGGAGCCGTCGGCACGGTCGTGCACGCCGTCGTCGCAGGCACCTTCGGCAAGATCGGCTACGCCGTGCCGATCGTGGTGTTGCTCTTCGGCATCCGCATGCTGCGCGCGCCCCAGGACGACCCTGCGACGTCGCGGGCTGCCGTCGGCACCACTGCCCTGGCCTTTGCCGCCTGCGGCCTCGCCCATGTCGCGGCCGGCATCCCGACCCCTCCCGAGGGTGCGGACGGCATGCGCGCCGCCGGCGGCATCATCGGCTTCCTGGCCTCGAGCCCGCTCGAGGCGGCGGTGTCCGTCTACGGCACCGTGCCCCTGCTGCTCCTCCTCGGTCTCTTCGGGGTGCTCGTCATCACGGCGACGCCGCTGCACCAGGTGCCCGAGCGGCTGCGCGCCGCGGTCGACCGGCTGACGGGGCACGCCCCGGACCAGGCTGACGAGGCCGCGCCCCCCACGACCCGCCGCCGCCGCAGCCGTGCCGACCTCGAGGCCGATGGCACCCTGCCCGGCGACGAGGCGTTCGAGCAGGCCGCGGTCGTCGACCCCGTCACCGGCAAGCGGCTGCGCCCGGGCCAGCGGCGTCCGGCCACCCCCGTGCCGACACCAGCCACGGGGGGCGACGCCACTGCTGCGGCCGGCCCCGCCGCCCGCGGCCCCGTGCCCGAGAAGGTGCAGCTCGAGGCGCCACCGACGACCCCCCTGCCGCAGCGGGTCGAGCAGCTCTCCCTGGCCGGTGACATCACGTACACGTTGCCGGACAACGCGATCCTCGAGCCCGGCAGCCCGCACAAG
>DATIAB010000036.1:0-3575 GCA_035458265.1 Ornithinibacter sp.
ACCAGCACCGTGCTGCTGCAGGTGCTGCGCCTGGGCCTGATGGCGCTCGCCGTCGGCTGGGCCTACCTCTTCGTCGACGCCTGGCGGCTCGGCCAGCCCCTGACCCTGCAGCGCCAGCACCGGCTCGCGGTCGTCGGCGTCAACGGCTTCCTGTGCTTCAGCGTCGCCGGAGCGCTGCTCTTCGGGGCCCACGTCATCGGCGTGCAGCGCGACTTCATGCTCTCGATGTTCGGCGACGGCAAGGCCGTCGGCGCCCACCACGGGCGCTACAACGTGCTGCTCATGGGCGGCGACGCCGGCGCCGGCCGCTGGGGCCTGCGACCCGACTCGATGACCGTGGCGAGCATCGACGCCGAGACCGGCAAGACGCTGCTCATCTCGCTGCCGCGCAACATGCAGAACTTCCCGTTCCCCGAGGGATCGGTGATGGGCGAGCAGTTCCCCGACGGCTTCGACGAGGAGGGGATGTACCTCAACGGCCTCGCCACCTGGGCGCTCGACCACGCGGAGCTGTTCAAGGGCTCGAAGCACCCCGGCGTCGACGCGACGATCGAGGGCGTCGAGGGGATCACCGGCCTGGAGATGAACTACTGGGCGATGGTCAACCTCGAGGGCTTCAAGGACCTCGTGGACGCCGTCGGAGGCGTGGAGCTCAACGTCCGTCAGCGCATCCCCGTCGGCCTGCCGCACGACTCCTTCTTCCGCTACATCGAGCCCGGCACCCGCACGCTCGACGGCATGGACACCCTCTGGTTCGCCCGGGCGCGGCACGACTCCGACGACTACTCGCGCATGGCGCGCCAGAAGTGCGTGATGAGCGCGATGCTGCAGCAGGTCAGCCCGCAGGTCGCCCTGCGCAACTTCGAGAAGATCGCCGGCGCCAGCTCGGCGATGGTCTCCACCAACGTCCCGCGCGGCGAGGTGGACCGCTTCGTCGACCTCGCGCTCAAGGCGAAGAGCCAGAAGATCGCCACGCTCTCGCTCGTGCCGCCCATGGTCAACACGGCGAACCCCGACATCGACGAGGTCCACGCCAAGGTCGCGGCGGCCATCGCCAAGGCGGAGGGCCGCGCGCTCGAGAAGACCGCCGAGGCGACCGCGGAAGCGACCGCCGAGGCGGCCGAGGGGGAGTCCGCCGAGACCGCCGCCCAGACTGCCGAGTCGCCGGCTCCGGAGCAGGGCGCCGCCCCGACCCCGGCCGCCCCGGTGACGCCGAGCGCGCCGCCGGCCGTCACGGGCGGGTCGGTCGGCTCGCTGTCCACGGGCTACGCCGCCAACCAGTCGGAGGACCTGGGCGCGGTTTGCTGAGCGCGGCTGTGGCGCCCCTAGTGTGTACGCCGTGACCACCGGACCCCTGCCTCGCATCGTCGCGGTCGTGGTCACCTTCAACCGTCTCGCGCTGCTCCAGGAGCTCGTGGCGCGGCTCGGGCAGGTCGACGGGCTGGCCGAGGTCCTGGTCGTCGACAACGCCTCCTCGGACGGCACGGGGGAGTGGCTCGCCGCCCGCCCGACCACCGGCGAGGTCCCGCTGAGCGGACGCACGCTCAGGACCAACCGCGGCGGTGCCGGCGGCTTCCACGACGGCCTCGCGTGGGCGATCGACCGCGGCGCCGACCTGGTCTGGCTGATGGACGACGACGGCCTGCCCGACGTCGACTGCCTCGACCAGCTGCTCCTGGAGACCGACAACCTCGACTTCTGGGGTCCGCTGGTGGTCGACGAGGCCGACCCGGGGCGGCTGGTGTTCCCCATCCGCCTGCCCGGGAGCACCCGCGTCGTGCACGCCGTCGACGACGTACGCCGGGCGGCGAAGCGCGACCGCATCGACGGGATCGTCATCCCCTTCAACGGCGTCCTGGTCACCAAGGAGCTCGTCGACCGGATCGGGCTGCCACGCGAGGAGTTCTTCATCTGGGGCGACGACCACGAGTACCGCCTCCGCGCGGAGGAGGCCGGGGCCCGCGTCGCCACGGTCGTGACCGCGGCGGTGCGCCACCCCAGCGTCGGCAACCTCGGCACACCGATGATGTTCGGCCGCACGACCTACAACGACTCGCCGAGCGACCTCAAGCACTACTGCATGGCCCGCAACAACCTGGTCAACCTGCGCGACTACCGAGGGCCGCTGCACGCCCTCGCCTTCGTGGTGAAGACCGCGTGGTTCTACGCCTTCACCCGCCCGAGCCTGTCGCGGCTGCGGCTCAGCGCGAGCGCCATGCGCGCCGGCATCGCGGGTGACTTCGACGGCCACCGGAGGTTCCTGTCGTGACCGACCCGGCCGCAACCGAGACGGTGGCGGTCGTCGTGGTCACCTTCAACCGCGCCGACCTGCTCGCCGGGATGCTCGACGGGCTCGCCGCCCAGACGCACCGACCCGACGCGGTCATCGTCGTCGACAACGCCAGCACCGACCACACCCGCGAGGTGCTCGCGGCGCGCACCGACCTGCCGCTGCACGTCACGCACCACCCCGACAACGTCGGCGGCGCCGGCGGCTTCCACCTCGGCGTGCGGGCGGCGTACGACGCCGGGTGGGACCGGGTGTGGCTGATGGACGACGACGTGGTCCCGGCCCCCGGCTGCCTCGAGGCGCTGATGGCGGTCGACGAGGACTGCCTGATCGCCGTGCGCGAGGACCTCGCAGGCGCGCTGGTGGAGAAGGCGGCCGTCGAGTTCGACCTCCGCAACCCGCTGGCGATCAAGCCCAAGCGGTCCACCGTCGACAGCACCTACGCCGACCGCGCCTCGATGCCGGAGCTCGTCGAGGTCCACAACGTCGCGTTCGAGGGCTTCATGGTCCGCAGGGGCGTGATGGAGGAGATCGGCTTCCCGGACCCGTCCTTCTTCATCTTCTACGACGACGCCGAGTACGCCGTCCGCGCCCGCCGCGCCGGCCGCCGGATCTGGGCGGTGCGCGACGCCGTCCTGGTCCGCCAGCTCGACTTCAACCAGCAGCACGACCTGTCGGGGTGGAAGGGCTTCTACATGTACCGCAACCTCTTCGTGGTGCACTTCCGCCACGGCGAGAACGCGCTCGTGCGGGCCAAGCCGTACGCCATCACCGCCGCCGTGGTCGCGCTCAGCCCGCTGCGGGGCGGCCGGGCGGAGGCGGGCAATGTGATCCGTGCCATCCGGGGCGCCAGAGCCATGCAGCGCGGGCGCGCGAGTGGCGTCGTGGAATCGGGAGAGACAACCACGCCTCGCTAGACTCGACAGGGTTGTCTGCCCGTTATTCATCGCGAAGAGAATTGTTCCGGGCGAAAAAGTCAAGGAGAGCCCTACGTGTCCGACCTCCCCGACCTCGTCGTCGTCGGCAGCGGGTTCTTCGGCCTCACCATCGCCGAGCGCTGTGCCAGCGACCTCGGACTGAAGGTCCTGGTCCTCGAGCGTCGCCACCACCTCGGCGGCAACGCGTACTCCGAGAAGGAGCCGACCACGGGCATCGAGGTGCACAAGTACGGCGCCCACCTCTTCCACACGTCCAACGAGAAGGTGTGGGAGTACGTCAGCAGGTTCACCACCTTCACCGGCTACCAGCACCGGGTCTTCGCGAAGTACCAGGGGCAGGTCTACTC
>DATIAB010000037.1:0-7962 GCA_035458265.1 Ornithinibacter sp.
CGGACGGTCGCCTCGGCCCGCTCGGGTCGGGTGGCGACGACCACGGCCTCGACCCCACCGGGGATCGAGCGCAGGTCGGGGTAGGCGAGGTCGCCCTCGAGCGTCGTGGCGTGGGGGTTCACCGGGAACACGTCGTAGCCCCGTTCGCGCAACCGCTTGTAGACGACGTTGCCGCCGTGCTCCTTGGGCGCACGGGACACTCCGGTCACCGCGATCCTGCGACAGGCGAGGAAGTCCTGTGCCGCCTTAGCGATCCTGGTCATGGCGGTACTCCGATCCGCGCCCCGGCGCGGCATCCTGGCTGACGCCGATCGGGCGCACCTCCATGGTGCCTCCGTCCGCTCCAGCGTGGGCCGTCGGCAGGGGGTGAGTTGCGGCATAGGGGCGCCGGCGCGACACGTGTGCGACGGTGGTGGGATGAGCGACGGTGGCCCCGCCCCAGCGGCGATGACTCGCGACGACGTCGAGTCCCTGTGCCTGGCCCTGCCCGAGGTGACCAACGACGGCACGCCGGAGCAGCCGGCCTACGCCGTGCGCGGACGGAAGTTCGTGATCTGGCGCGGGGTGCGCAAGGACGCGGTCGATCCCGCGACGGGCGAGCCGATGCCCGACGTCATCGCGATCTGCGTGCCCGGGCCCGAGGACAAGGAGGCGGTGCTCCAGAGCGGGCCGCCGTGGTTCACGACGCGCCACTTCGACGGCTACAACTACGTCCTCGTGCGTGAGCGCGACCTCGGGTTCCTCGATGCCGTCGAGCTCGCCGAGGTGATCACCGATGCATGGGCGAGCCGGGCACCCAGGCGCCTCGTGAAGGACCACCTCGGCTGACCCTGCCGGCTGCGCCGGAATACCCCTCTGGGGTATCCTGTTGACGTGGACATGACCGAGCAGAGCACCACCGTCACCCCGGGTTATGCGGGCAACAAGGACGACCACCTCAAGAGGCTGCGTCGCATCGAGGGCCAGGTGCGCGGCATCGCCCGCATGGTCGACTCCGACGCCTACTGCATCGACGTCCTCACGCAGGTGAGCGCCGTGACCCGGGCCCTGCAGGCCGTGAGCCTGGGCCTGCTCGAGGAGCACATCCAGCACTGCGTCGTCGACGCGGCCCGAGAGTCCGACGAGGCAGCCGCTGCCAAGGTCGCCGAGGCCACCGCCGCCATCGCTCGCCTGGTGAGGAGCTGACATGACCCAGACCACCGACCGTCCGCAGCACGACGAGGTCCACGAGGTCGACCTCGCGATCACCGGGATGACCTGCGCCTCGTGCTCGGCACGCATCGAGAAGAAGCTCGGCAAGCTCGACGGCGTGGATGCCGTGGTGAACCTCGCGACGGAGAAGGCCACCGTCCGCTACGCCGGGGCGATCACCGTCGAGGACCTGCTCAGCACCGTGCGCGCCACCGGCTACGGCGCCGAGGTGGTCCGCAGTACGGCAGCGCGTTCCTCCAGTGACCGATTGGTCGATTCCGGGACGGCCGGGTCGCGTCCCTCCAGTGACCTGTCGGTCGACTCGGGGACGCACGGCGAGGGGCACGACCGCTCCGCGGGCCACTCCGAGAACCACGTGGACCGCGCCGTCGACCACATGGACCACTCCATCGCGCCGGAGGAGGCGCTCAAGCGTCGCGCTCTCGTCGCCGCGGTGCTCACGGTGCCCGTCGTCATCCTCGCGATGGTGCCCGGCATCCACCTCGACGCCAGCCCGTGGGTGCAGCTCGCGCTCGCCACCCCGGTCGTGCTCTGGGCCGGCTGGCCCTTCCACCGCGCCGCGGCGATGAACGCGCGACACGGCGCCTCGACGATGGACACCCTCGTGTCGATCGGCGTGCTCACCGCCTACCGGTGGTCGGCCGCCGTCGTCCTCACCGGCCGGGCGGGCGGCATGGCTTCCATGGACGGCGCGGATGCCGGGGACACCACCCACCTCTGGTTCGAGACCGCCACCGTGGTAACCACCTTCCTCCTCATCGGCCGCTGGATGGAGGCCCGCGCGACCGACCGAACCCGCGACGCCCTGCGTGGGCTGATGACCCTGGGCGCCAAGGACGTCGCCGTCGAGCGGGTCGACCCGACGACCCGCGCGACGACCGAGGTTCGCATCCCCGTCGAGGACCTGGGCGTCGGCGACCGCTTCGTCGTGCGGCCCGGCGAGAAGGTCGCCACCGACGGTCGCGTCGTCGAGGGGTCCAGCGCGGTCGACGCCTCCCTCGTGACCGGTGAGTCGATGCCGGTCGACGTGGCCGTCGGTGCCGAGCTGGTCGGCGGCAGCATCAACACCACCGGACGCCTCGTCGTCGAGGCGACCCGCGTGGGCGCCGACACCACCCTGGCCGGCATCGCCCGGCTCGTGGAGCGGGCGCAGACGACCAAGGCCCCGATCCAGCGGCTGGCCGACCGGGTGTCGGCCGTGTTCGTGCCGATCGTCCTCGTGCTCGCGGCCCTGACGTTCGTCGGCTGGTGGGTCGGAACCGGCGACCCGGCGCGTGCCCTCGAGGTGGCGATCGCCGTGCTCGTCATCGCCTGCCCCTGCGCCCTCGGCCTGGCCACCCCGACCGCACTCCTCGTCGGCACAGGTCGTGGCGCTCGCCTCGGCATCCTCATCAAGGGGGCCGACGTCCTCGAGGACACCCGGCGCATCGACACCGTCGTGTTCGACAAGACCGGCACCGTGACCAGCGGCGAGATGACCCTGGTCGACGTCACGACCGTCGGGCGCCTGCCGAAGGACCAGGCACTGCGCGCCGCCGCCGCCGTCGAGGCCGGAAGTGAGCACCCCGTCGCCAAGGCCGTCGTCGCGGCAGCAGCGAGCCGGGCCATCGAGGTTCCGGGCGCCACCGACTTCGTGTCCCTGCCGGGTGCCGGGGCACGGGCGGTCATCAAGGGCACGGAGGTCACCGTGGGTCGCGCCGACCTCTTCGCGGAGGTCCCCCGTGAGCTCGCGCGTCCCACGGTCGACGGCACGACCGTCTGGGTGGGTTGGGGCGGGCGCGCCCACGCCTCCCTGACGGTGGCCGACACGGTCCGTCGCAGCTCGCAGCGCGCCATCCGCGACCTCGCGGCGGCGGGGCTGCCGGCCTACCTGTTGACCGGCGACCACGACCAGGCCGCGCTCACCGTGGCCAGGGACGTCGGCATCCCCGTCGGGCGGGTCATCGCCGACGTGCGGCCCGAGGACAAGCACGCGATGATCGCCGACCTGCAGAAGCGCGGCAAGGTCGTCGCGATGGTCGGCGACGGTGTCAACGACGCCGCGGCGCTGGCCCAGGCCGACCTCGGCATCGCGATGGGCACGGGCACCGACGTCGCCGCCGACTCGGCCGACATCGTGCTGCTGCGGGCCGAGCTGCCCGCGGTCGTCGACGCCATCGAGCTGTCTCGCGCCACCCTGCGCACCATCAAGCAGAACCTCGGGTGGGCCTTCGGCTACAACATCGCCGCGATCCCGCTCGCCATGGCGGGCCTGCTCAACCCCATGATCGCCGGGGCTGCGATGGCCGCGTCGAGCGTGCTCGTGGTCAGCAACAGCCTGCGACTGCGGCGGTGGACCCGCGAGGGCTGAGCACGGCTGGGCACCGTCCTTCGACGAGCCCCGGGGTCAGATGGTGACGTCGCCGTTCGGGGTGTCGAACGTGACGGCCATCAGGCCGGGCGTGCCGTGGGGCGAGACGAAGTGGAAGTCGATGACCGTCGACGTGGCGTCGGCCGGCAGGCCCAGCCACTCACGCACCCGGTCGGGATCGCCCGCGATCTGCAGCGAGTCGATGGTCACCTCGGTGTGCGCGTCCTCGGACGGGTGCGGGATGCCCGGCTCCCACTCGATGAAGTAGGGCAGCTGCGGGTCGGACTGCAGTCCCTTGATGCCGAGCTGGCGCCAGCGCAGCTCGACGCCGTCGGGGCGGTGCCGGTTGCCGGCGACGGACTCGCGCCCGAGGCGGCTCTCGACGTGACTGATGTCGTCGACCTGCACGACCCAGCCGAGCCAGCCGCCACCGGCCTCCGAGCGGGCCCGGACGGCCTGGCCGAAGGGCGCCTTGTCGCTGGCTGGGTGGTCGAGGACCCCGACGACCTCGACATACCGCTCGTGCGCGAGCGGAAGGATGATGTTGCGCGTCCCGAAGCGCGGATGGATTCCCCCGTCGACCGGTGCGACCCCGATCTGGTCCGCGAGACGTTGCGCCGTGGCCTTGAGGCCGTCGCGCTCAGCGGCATAGACGACGTGGTCAACTCGCATGCCGTTCATCGTCGCACACGCGAAGGGGTGCTCCTGACACGGGCCGGGCCTGCACCACCGACGTGATCCCGGCGTGACCCGCCACGGTCACAGCGATCACGCACGCCTCACGATGAACGCTGGCGGACCGCCTCGTACACGACGACGGCGGCGGCCGTCGCCGCATTGAGGGAGTTGACCCGCCCCACCATGGGGATGCGCACGCGCGCGTCCGCGGCATCCAGCACGGCGCCGGTGAGCCCCTCCTTCTCCGTCCCGACCGCGATCGCGACGCCACCGCGGTAGTCGACCGCCGTGTGGGGGGTGTCGGTGTCGGGGGTCGTCGCCACCAGACGGATGCCGTGGCGCCGCGCCCACGCGATGACCTCCTCCGTCGTCGCCGAGGCCACCGGAACGGAGAAGACGGTGCCCTTGCTCGCCCGAACCACGTTGGGGTTGCCCCAGTCGGTGACGGGAGCGGCGGCGACGACGGCGGCGACACCCGCGGCATCCGCGGTGCGGAGAACGGCCCCGAGGTTGCCCGGCTTCTCCAGCCCTTCGCAGACGAGGACCAGGGGGTCCGCCGGCAGGTACAGGTCGGAAAGGGCCACGCCGGCGACGGGGACGACGGCAAGGAACCCGTCGGGCCCCTCGCGATAGGCGACCTTCTCGAAGGCGGTGCGGCTCAACCGGATCGTCGACGCGCCGAGCTCTCGGGCCCGCTGCACGAGCTCGCCCTGACCCGACGGGTCGATCATCAGCTCGGGGCAGTGCAGCACCGTCTCGGGGACGACGCCCGCGTCGAGCGCGAGCCTCAGCTCCTCGAAGCCGTCGACGACGGTCAGCCCCTCGTCCTCACGCACGCGACGTCGACGCAGCGCGAGCACCGCCTTGAGGCGGGGATTGGACGCGGAGGTCACGTGAAGCTCGGCCATGGCGGGCCCAGCATCCCACGCTCGCGGATGCCGCCCGGCCCAGTTCGTCTGTCTCGCGGAGCCGTTCGGGGGGCCTCTCTGGGGTAGAAATACCCGGTGAACGGCACCCTGACACCTCCGCAGGCCCCGACCCGGGCCCGTCGGCTGACCCGGGCGCTGGCCTACGCACTTCCCGTCGCCGCCGTGCTCTTCGGCGTCGGGCTCCTCGTGCGCAGCCAGTGGGACCCGCTCATCCGGCTCGACGAGGCCATCATCGCGCGGGCCACGGTGTTCACCCTGCCCCGCGCGGGGCTGACCGACTCGCTCGTGTTCTGGCAGGAGGCCACGCAGCCCTTCAAGCTCTACGTCGTCGGCGCCGCCCTGTGCCTGTGGGTGTGGTTGGCCAAGGGCCTGCGGACTCGCGCCTGGTGGGCGTTCGGCACGATGATGCTCGCCTGGATGGTCGGGCTGGGCGCGAAGTACCTCTTCCAGCGGGCCCGACCGGTGCTCGAGGACCCGGTGTCGACCAGCCCGGGCTACTCCTTCCCCTCGGGCCACGCGCTGAACTCCGCCGCGTGGGCGACCACCGTCGTCATCCTCCTGTGGCCGTTGCTCGAGCGCACGTGGGCCCGGGTCCTGGCCGTGGCGGCGGCGGTCGCGATGGTGACGCTCACGGCATCCGACCGCGTCCTGCTCGGGGTGCACTACCCCTCGGACGTCACGGTGGGAGTGATCACCGGCGTCGGCCTCGCCCTGGCCTCGTATGCCGGGTACGTGGGCTGGCACCCCCCGGCGGATGACGCAGAGCCCGTGCACGACCCCGACGCCGAGCCGGTCACGATCGACGTCGCCGAACGACAGGAGCACTGATGGCCTTCCTCACTCGCTGGGACGAGGACCAGAGCCGGCCGACGGTGAAGGCCGCGCTGCGCGACCTCGCCGTGCGCGCCGTCCTGCCCGCCACGCTGCTGCTCGGCGTCATCATCGGGTTCGGCTACATCCTCAAGGGGCCGCTGTTCGAGCTGTCGGAGGACGAGAAGCAGATCAACCGTGAGCTGCAGGACTCGCGCGACGGCCTGTGGAACTCGATCACCCACCTCATGTCATCCATCGGCAACACCGAGTACGTGATCGGCGTGTGCCTGATCCTCGTGGGCCTGATCTGGTGGCGCACGAAGCAGTGGTGGTATGCCGTGGTCCCCGGCATCGCGATCAGCCTCCAGGCCACCGTGTTCGTCACCGCCGCCCACGTCGTCGGTCGCTCCCGGCCGACGGTGGAGCGGCTGGACCCGACGCCTCCGACGTCGAGCTTCCCGAGCGGGCACGTCGGTGCGTCGACGGCGCTCTACCTCGCGTTGGGTCTGATGGCGACCCGCATCGACAACGTGGTGCTGCGCCGGCTGGCCATCACCTGGTGCGTCCTGGCTCCGGCGTTCGTGGCGTGGGCACGCCTGTACCGGGGGGCACACCACGTGACCGACATCGCGTTCGCCATCCTCAACGGCGTCGTCTGCGCCCTGCTCGCGTGGCTCTACCTGCGACGGCGCTCGGCGACTGCGTCGGACGAGCTGGTCACTCAGTCCAGGAGTGGCACCTCCAGGTCGTAGGCCAGCACCAGGGCCAGCCCCGGCCCGCGCCAACGACGCCTCCTGACCTGCCGTCAGGTGCCCCACCGTGCGTCCGACCAGGTGCGCCGGGACGGTGACGACGTTGTCGAGGGAGACGACGCACTCGTGGTCGAGCCCGTTGGCCGTGCCCACGCGAACCTCACTCGACAGCCCCTTGATCGTCGTCGTGATCGGGGCCACGGTCACCTTCGTCATCGCCCCACGGGCGGTCTCGCGTGGTGCACCCCATGGAGGGACGCACCGGGCGGTAGCGCGACGAGGAGTCAGAGGCGGGCGTAGCGGGCGCGCGCGAACGAGTAGACGCCGTACGCGGCGATACCCACCGCGACCAGCGTGAGCAGGTAGGGCCCGAACGCGAGGTCCTTGATGGTCTTCAGGGCACCGTCGAGACCCGCAGCCTCCTCGGCATCCGCCTGCCACGCGGCGAGCAGGAAGAGCAGGCCCACGACGACGAGCGCGCATCCCTTGGCGATGTAGCCCACGCGCCCGGCGGTCACGGCCCAGTCGCCGGGGTGCTCCTGAAGGTCCCCGAGGAACTTCTTCGACCACCCCTTGTAGATGTGGTAGCCGGCCACGCCGAGCACGACGAGACCCACGAGGGCGATGAGGAAGCGACCACCCGGCATCCCCATGACCTGCGCGGTCACGTCGTCGGTCTTGGCCTCCTCCGAGCTCGACGCACCGCGGGCGATCGCGAACGAGGACCACGCGAACGCCGCGTACATCACGGCCTTGGCCGCGGACTTGATCCGGTCGCTCGCCTCGCCGCCCTGGCTGCCGACGACGGCCGCCGCGGCCATCGCGACGGCGAGCATGAGGAAGCCGGCCACGGCGAACCCCAGGAGGAGCGGCCCGGCACCGCTGCTGGCCACGGTGCGCAGCGCGCCTGAGGTGTCGGCATCGTTCGAGCCCCCACCGATACCCCAGGCCAGCTTGAGGGCGATCCAGCCGATGATGAAGTGGATGACGCCCGACATCGCGTAGCCGACGCGCGCACCCTTCTCGACGAGCGGGTGGTCGCCGGTCCTGCGAGCGGCTGAGGTGACGTCAGTACTGTCCATCTGCACACCTTGACACCGGCAGGGATGCCGTGGCGCGTTGCGTGCGCACCACTTCACTCCCCGGGGGCTCCGCCCCCGGGGAGCCCCCCCCGAAACCTGAGCGACCGCGTCGGTCGACGTTCCGACGGGGCTCGGACTACGCTCAG
>DATIAB010000038.1:0-7316 GCA_035458265.1 Ornithinibacter sp.
CCGCTCGAGCAGGCTCACGGGCCACACCTCGAGGGCTTCGGGCAGCAGGGTGTGGCAGGTGTAGGCGAAGCACTGCCGGGTGATCGCCCAGGCCTCGTCCCACTCCAGGTCGTGCTCGTCGACGAGGATGCGCATCAGCTCGGGGATGGCGATGACGGGGTGGGTGTCGTTGAGCTGGAAGATGATCCGCTCGGGCAGCTCGCGCACGTCGAAGCCCTTCGGCATGGTGTGCGCGAGGAAGTCCTTGATCGAGCACGCCACGAAGAAGTACTGCTGCTGCAGGCGCAGCTCCTTGCCCTGCGGGGTGGAGTCCTCGGGGTAGAGGACCTTGGAGATGTTCTCCGCGAAGGTCTGCGCCCGAACCGCCTCGGCGTAGTCGCCGGCGTTGAAGATGTCGAGATCGAAGGCGTTGGTCGCCCGGGCACGCCACAGGCGCAAGGTGTTGACGACGCCGTTGTGGTAGCCGGGAACCATGTAGTTGTAGCGCAGGCCGATGACACCCCAGCCCGGCACCCAGCGGCTGCGCTCCCGGCCGTCGTCGCCGGCATACCGCTCGGTGTGACCACCGAAGTTGACGGCCACCTCCAGCTCGGGGTGCGGCACACCCCACGGGTCGCCGCTGCTCAGCCAGGCATCGGGCTGCTCGACCTGACGTCCGTCGACGAAGGTCTGCCGGAAGATGCCGAACTCGTAGCGGATGCCGTAGGCGATGCTCGGCGCGGCCAGCGTCGCGAGGGAGTCGATGAAGCACGCGGCGAGCCGGCCCAGGCCCCCGTTCCCGAGGCCGGGCTCGACCTCCTGCTGGCGCAGGTCCTCGATGTCGATGCCGCACGCCCGCATCGCGTCGGTCGCGACCTCGCGCAGCTCGGTCGCGGACAGCGCGTTGTCGAGCTGCCGGCCCAGCAGGTACTCGGCGGAGAGGTAACCCACCATCTTCTGCGGCTGCGAGGCGCGGCGCTTGCGCGCGGTCTCGAGCCAGCGGGCCATGAGGTAGGAGCGCACGGTCCGCGCGAGAGCGAGGTACTGGTCGGTCTGCGACGAGGTGGCCAGCGGCACGCCCTGGCCGAAGTTCAGCTCGTGCAGGAACGCCTTGACGAAGCCCTCGACGGTGTGCGGCGGAGAGATGACCGGGCCGAGCGCCAACGGGCTGGTCGGCTCGGAGGTCGGGCCGGTCTCGTGCCGGTAGGCCTCAGCGCCCGCTGCCGCGGTGGGGGTGGGTGCGCCGGCGGCCACCGGTGCCGCCTCGACGGGTGACACGGGGGCGACAGGGGCATTCAGTGCGTCGGACACAGCGGAATCCTCGGGTGCGAAGAAAGTGCAACGGGCTGGGGTTGGGGCGGCGACGACCTCGACGGTGAGCGGAGCCGGCGCGACTCCGGTGACCGGGTGGTCCCATGGCGTCGCGCCGACCCACGGTACCGGGATCGAAGCGTTTTCGCAGACCTGTTCAGGGCGAACCCGACGGCACCGCCCCGGCACGGCGTGAGCCGCCCCGCGACATGGAAGACTCGGGCTCGGACGCCTTGCGTGATCGCCTTCCGAGCCGGTTGGGTGGGACGCGAAACTGCCCTCACCGCCGTCGCTGACCCGCAGGAGAACCGTTGACCGCATTCCCGACCAGCGCGTCCGCCACCGGTGGGCTCCGCCACGACCCCCAGTGGTTCCGGACCGCCGTGTTCTACGAGCTGCTCACGCGTGCCTTCCACGACACGACGGGCTCGGGCACCGGCGACTTCCAGGGCGCCGTCGGCAAGCTGGACTACCTGCAGTGGCTCGGCGTCGACTGCCTGTGGTTGCCGCCCTTCTACGCCAGCCCGCTGCGCGACGGCGGCTACGACATCTCCGACTACACGCAGGTGCTGCCCGAGTTCGGGACCCTCCCGGAGTTCCGCGAGCTCATCAACCAGGCGCACGCACGCGGCATCCGGATCATCACCGACTTCGTCATGAACCACACGAGCGACCAGCACCCGTGGTTCCAGGCCTCGCGCAGCGACCCCGACGGTCCGTACGGCGACTTCTACGTCTGGTCCGACACCGACGACAAGTACACCGACGCCCGCGTCATCTTCGTCGACACCGAGACCTCGAACTGGACGTTCGACCCCATCCGCCGCCAGTTCTTCTGGCACCGCTTCTTCAGCCACCAGCCCGACCTCAACTTCGAGAACCCGGCCGTCCACGAGGCGATGTTCGACGTCGTGCGGTTCTGGATGGACCTCGGCATCGACGGCTTCCGGCTGGATGCCGTGCCCTACCTCTACGAGGAGGAGGGCCACAACGGCGAGAACCACCCGAAGACGCACGCCTTCCTCGCCCAGCTGCGGGCCATGGTCGACAAGGAGTACCCCGGCCGGGTCCTGCTCGCCGAGGCCAACCAGCCCCCCGCGGACGTCGTCGACTACTTCGGCACCCCCGAGGCACCCGAGTGCCAGATGTGCTTCCACTTCCCCGTGATGCCGATGCTCTACTACTCGCTGCGCGAGGAGCGGGCGGCACCGATCATCGAGGTGCTCGCCGACACCCCGCCCATCCCCGACGGCGCCCAGTGGGGCACGTTCCTGCGCAACCACGACGAGCTGACCCTGGAGATGGTCACGCCCGAACAGCGCGCCGCGATGTACGGCTGGTACGCGCCCGACCCCCGCATGCGGGCCAACGTCGGCATCCGCCGTCGCCTGGCGCCGCTGCTCGACAACTCACGACCCGAGATCGAGCTCATCCACGCCCTGCTGCTCTCCCTTCCCGGGTCCCCCTGCCTGTACTACGGCGACGAGATCGGCATGGGCGACAACATCTGGCTCGACGACCGCGATGCCGTCCGCACGCCGATGCAGTGGACCCCCGACCGCAACGCGGGCTTCTCCACCGCAGACCCCGGCAAGCTGTACCTGCCCGTCGTCACCTCGCTCGTCTACCACCACAACCACACCAACGTCGAGGCGCAGATGGCGTCCGGGTCATCGCTGCTGCACTGGGTGCGCAGCATGCTCGCCGTGCGCCGGGAGCACCCCGTCTTCGGGCTCGGCGACTTCGAGGTGTGCGAGGCGAGCAACGACCGCGTGCTCTCGTTCGCCCGGGTCGACCGTCACGAGCGCGACACCGAGGACCGCTCGGCCCTGGCGGTGCTCTGCGTCAACAACCTGTCCTCCCGCCCCCAGGCCACGGTGGTCACCGTGCCCGACGAGCTCAAGGGCTGGCAGACACGAGACCTGTTCGGCGGCGGAGGCTTCCCCGACATCAGTGACGACGGCACCATCACGATCACCCTGGGCTCGCGCGACTTCTTCTGGCTGGCCCTCGACCCGCCGCGGGGTGGTCCGCGTGGCTGAGATCATCTCCACCGCCACCCTGCGCCCGAGCAAGCTCGAGCTCGTCTCCGGCTGGATGGGCGCCCAGCGCTGGTACGCGGCCAAGGGCCAGCAGCCGCGCCTGCGCCTGTTGGCGTCCTGGCGCCTCGACGACCCCGCCGGGGAGGTCGGCGTCGAGACCCTCGTCGTCGTCGACGAGGCGGGGCCCGAGCCGGTCGTCTACCAGGTGCCCCTCACGTATCGCGGCGAGCCGCTCGGCAGCGCGGACCACGCCCTCGTCGGCACCATGGAGCACTCCGCGCTCGGCCACCGCTGGGTCTACGACGCACCCCACGACCCCGTCTACGCGGCGCTGCTGCTCGAGCTCGTGCAGGGCCGGGTGCGCGCCCAGTCCTCCACGGTCTCGGATGCCGTCGAGGAGTCGGTTGTCGGCGTGCCGCAGCCGAGCTGGGGCCGCGAGGTCCGGGTTCGGACCTCGCGGGTGCTGAGTGGCGAGCAGTCGAACACGTCGGTGATCCTCGACTGCGACCTTCCCGACGGCCACCACACCCCCCTGATCGTCAAGATCTTCCGCATGCTCTCGCCCGGGGACAACCCCGACGTCGTTCTCCAGGGAGCCCTCGTGGATGCCGGCTCGCGACGGGTCCCAGCGGTCGTCGGCGCCGTGACCGGGCAGTGGCGCACCCCGGGAGCGGAGGGTGAGCCCCCGGCATCCGGTCACCTCGCGTTCGCCCAGGAGTTCCTGCCCGGGGTCGAGGACGCGTGGCGGGTGGCCCTGCGGGCGGTCGAGGCGGGCACCGACTTCGCCGGGCCGGCCCGCGCGCTGGGTGAGGCGACCGCAGAGGTGCACCGCACGCTGGCCGAGGTGCTCGGGAGCGAACCGACGAGCCGCGAGCAGGCCGGGGCGATCATCGACGAGATGCGCACCCGGTTCGACGCGGCCGTCGTCGAGGCCCCGCAGCTCGAGGAGGTGCGCGGACCCATCGAGTCGGTGCTGCGAGCCGCAGCCACCTGCCACTGGCCACCACTTCAGCGCATCCACGGCGACTACCACCTCGGACAGGTGCTGCACTCGCCGGAGCGGGGCTGGGTGCTCCTGGACTTCGAGGGCGAGCCCCTGCGGCCGCTGTCGGAGCGGTCGCTGCCCGACCAGAGCGTGCGCGACGTCGCGGGGATGCTGCGCAGCTTCGACTACGTCGGGGGCACCCTCGAGCAGTCCCGCGGCGAGTCAGCGCGCGCGTGGGTCGGCTCGGCCCAGCAGGCCTTCCTCGACGGGTACACAGCGCGGGCCGGAGCCGACCCGCGTGACCTCGAGGCACTGCTCGCCGCCTTCGAGCTCGACAAGGCGATGTACGAGGTCGTCTACGAGGCCCGCAACCGCCCCGGGTGGGTCGACATCCCCCTCGGCGCCGTGCGCCGCCTCACGGCACACTTCTCGCAGGATCCGACCACTCAAGGAGAGCCGACGTGAACCCCACTCCCAGCCCCGAGGTCGGCGGCGCCATCACCGCGCTCGTCCAGGGACGTCATCAGCAGCCGCACGACCTGCTCGGTCAGCACCTCGAACCAGGTGGTCTGCGGATCCGGGTGCTCAAGCCCCTGGCCCAGTCGGTGCGGGTGCGCTTCGAGGACGACGTGACCCTGACCCTCGAGCACGAGGCCGAGGGCGTGTGGACCGCCGTGCGCCCCGGGGCGACCCGCACGATGGACTACCGCCTCATCGTGGCGTGGGCCGACGGCATCGAGCACGTCCAGGACGACCCGTACCGCTTCGCCCCGACGCTCGGTGAGGTCGACCTGCACCTGGTCAACGAGGGTCGCCACGAGCTCCTGTGGACCGTGCTCGGGGCGCGGATGCACGGCTACGACGGTCCGATGGGGGCCGTCCAGGGAGTGTCGTTCGCCGTCTGGGCGCCGCGCGCGAAGGCCGTGCGCGTCATCGGCGACTTCAACGACTGGGACGGTCGCATCCACCCCATGCGCCTGCTCGGCGGCTCCGGGGTCTGGGAGCTCTTCGTGCCCGACGTCGGGGTCGGCAACATCTACAAGTTCGAGATCCGTGGCGCCGACGACGTCGTGCGCACCAAGGCCGACCCGATGGCCCGCCGCACCGAGTGCCCGCCGAACACCGGATCGGTCGTCGACGCGTCCGGCCACGAGTGGGGTGACGCCCAGTGGATGGAGCGGCGCGCCCGGGTCAACCCGCACACCGGGCCGATGAGCACCTACGAGGTGCACCTCGGGTCGTGGCGCCAGGGCCTGACGTACCGCGAGATGGCCGAGCACCTCGTCAACTACGTCAGCGACCTGGGGTTCACCCACGTGGAGCTGCTGCCGGTCATGGAGCACCCGTACGGGCCCTCGTGGGGCTACCAGGTCACCGGGTACTACGCCCCGACGGCCCGGTTCGGCACCCCCGACGACTTCCGCTACCTCGTCGACGCGCTGCACCAGGCCGGGATCGGGGTCATCCTGGACTGGGTGCCCGGTCACTTCCCGCGCGATGCCTTCGCCCTGGCCCGCTTCGACGGCCTGGCCCTCTACGAGCACCCGGACCCGCGGCGCGGCGACCAGCCCGACTGGGGCACCCACGTCTTCGACTTCGGCCGGCTCGAGGTGCGCAACTTCCTCGTCGCCAACGCCATCTACTGGCTCGAGGAGTTCCACATCGACGGCCTGCGGGTCGACGCGGTCGCCTCGATGCTCTACCTCGACTACTCGCGCAAGGACGGCGAGTGGATCCCCAACGTGCACGGGGGCCGGGAGAACCTCGAGGCCATCGGCCTGCTCCAGGAGGCCAACGCGACGGCCTACAAGCGGGTCCCCGGCATCGTCACCATTGCCGAGGAGTCGACCTCCTGGCCCGGAGTCACCAAGGCGACGTCGTCGGGCGGCCTGGGTTTCGGGCTGAAGTGGAACATGGGGTGGATGAACGACACACTGCGCTACCTGAAGGAGGAGCCGATCCACCGGCAGTACCACCACAACCTGCTGACGTTCTCGCTCATGTACGCGTTCAGCGAGAACTACCTGCTGCCGATCAGCCACGACGAGGTCGTGCACGGCAAGGGCTCGATGCTGACGAAGATCCCCGGCTCGCGCGACGAGCAGCTCGCGACGCTGCGGGCCTTCCTGGCCTACATGTGGTCCCACCCCGGGAAGATGCTGCTGTTCATGGGCAGCGAGTTCGCCCAGCCCGGCGAGTGGGCGGACGGCCGCTCCCTGGACTGGTGGCTGCTCGACCACGCCGCCCACTACCGGGTGCACGCGCTGGTCAAGGAGCTCAACTCGCTCTACCGCGCGCACCCGGCCCTGTGGGCCATGGACTCCGAGGCCTCCGGGTTCCGGTGGCTCGACGCCGACGACAACACCGGCAACCTGCTGTCCTACCTCCGTTTCGAGCGGGCCGACCAGCAGGGTGACGTCGTCGCGACCGTGGTCAACTACGGCGGCGAGGACAAGGAGTGGGTGCGCATCGGGGTGCCACGGACGGGCCGTTGGGAGGTCGTCCTGGACACGAGCGGTTACGACGAGCTGAGCAGCCCCAGTACCGCCGGCACCGTGGTCGAGGCCGAGAACGTGGCCTGGAACGACCAACCGTTCTCCGTCACGGTGCGCGTCGCGCGGCTCGCGGCGATCTACCTCGCCCCGGCATCCGAGGTCGCCGAGGTCGCCGAACTCGCCGCCGAATCCCAGTAGGGGCGGAGAACTTCACGGATGGCGGGCACATATCTCCGCCGCCCCTGAACTTCTCCGTCGTCACCGTGACGGCGGAGAAGTTCACCGCTACCCGGTGTCCGGCATCCGCACGCGGGAGGGCCGGGCGGGAGATGTCCTCCCGCCGGGCCCCTACCCCGCGCTGTCCGCTGCCCCAGGGCAGTGGGTCAGATGAACAGCAGCTGGGCACCCTCGGTGAGCTCGATGAAGTCGCTCGCCGAGATGATTGCCTCGACCCCGTCGTAGAGGTCGTCCTCGGTCATGTGGTTCATGTCCGCGGACATCCGG
>DATIAB010000039.1:0-6292 GCA_035458265.1 Ornithinibacter sp.
GAGCAGCGGGTTGCCCGTGTCACCACTGACCGTGTTCGCGTGGATCGTGGTCTCTCGCGCGTCGAACGCGTAGACGGCTCGACCGAGGTTGCCCCGGAAGTCGTTCTCCGCGATCGTCGAGCCCTCGCTGCCGCCGAGCAGCGCGATCCCGTCGCCGTTGAGCTCGAGGGTGTTTCCCCGAACCGTGTTCCCCACTCGCCCGTTGTCGGCGTCGAAGAGCTCGACGCCGGCGCTGGTGTTCCACCGCAGCGTCATGTCGGTGACGAGGTTGTGCGTCGCCCCCGCCATCAGGCGGACGCCGTAGCCGAACCCGGTCACCGTCCCGCCACGGACGACGACGTTCGTGTGCCCGCTGTTGCGGATGCCGGCGAAGAAGCCCTCCTCCTGGCCGGGGTCGAGCACCAACCCGCTCGAGAGCGTGTGCCCATTCAGGTCGATCACGATGTTCGGGGCTCCGACGACGAGGCCCTCACCCATGCAGTCCACGAGGTCGTTGCCGAGCCGGACGCTCTCGGTGATCACCTGGCCACAGGTGACCGTGGTCGTCCCGACCGGCTCCGGCGGTGCGGGTGGAGCCGGCGTTCCCGTGGGCTCGAACCGCAGGACGAGCTGCGGCGGGGTCGGTGGCTCGCGCACCGCCTCGCTGCTGATGAACGCCTGCGCGGCGCCGGTGGCGTCCTCCTCCGTGCCGTCACGGATGATCCAGCCGTGGTTCGGCGCGCCGGAGCCGAAGGCATCGACGTTCGCGGTCACGTCGAACTCGCGGTAGCCGCTGCCGGACGTCGTCGTCGACGGCAGGCCCGAGGTGGCCGGCTGGTTGTTCCACGTGACGGTGTTCTCGACCCACGCGGTCGCTGCGGGCACGGCGAGGAGGACGCGACCGGCATCCCCGTCGCCGTAGAGGCGCAGCGTGGCGCTCTCGAGCGCGCACGGTGGGAGCCCGCCGGGCAGGTCGAACAGCACGAGGGATCGCGCGTCGGCCCCTGGCGCGGCGGACCGCACCGTCAACGCCTCGAGGTTGCCGAAGTTGTCGAGCGGGGTCGCCTCGTCGACGCTCGCGTCCGCGGTGGCGGTGAGGGTCATGTTGGCCGCGTCGCAGTCGACCGGGGACCCGACGGTCCAGGTGAACGAGGCCGGGCTGGGGTCGATGTTGTCGGCGGCGTCGGCGGCACGCACCTGGAAGGTGTGCTCACCGGGCGCGAGGTTGCTGTAGACGGCCGGGTTGGTGCACTCCAGCCACGCGGCAGGGTCCAGCGTGTCGATCCGGCACTCGAACTCGACGAACTCGACGGGCGTGGCGTTGTCCGTGGCCGTGAACGAGAAGGTGGCGGCCGTGCTGGTACTCGGGTTGGTGGGGTGCTCGACGATGGTCGTGTTGGGCGGGATCACGTCGGGGAGTCCGCCGAACGAGTGGACGAACGGGGTCGGGTCGACGTTGCCGGCGCGGTCGATCGCGCGAGCCTCGAAGGTCCAGAAGCCGTCCTCGATGAGCTTGACCTGCCACGGCTGGCCGCACCCGACGAACTGGAGCTCGGGCGGCAGGGGCTGGGTCGGGTCCGGGGGCTCCGGAGGCTCGGTCGGGTCGCTCTCGAGGAGGCGGCACTCGTAGCGCAGGTCCTCGGTCGCCGTCACGTCGTCGGAGCCGGTGAAGCGGAACAGCGACGTCGTCAGCGTGTCCTGGATCGGACCCGCGACGAACGCCGTGTCGGGGGGTGTGTCATCGGGTGCCGGGAACGGGCCCTCTGACTCGAAGGCGCCGGTGTCGCAGCGGTTGTTCTGGGGGCGGGCCACCCCCCGCTGGTCGGTGTCGGGGCACGGCGTCACGCCGCCGTCGAGGGCCAGGCTGTCGGGCGTGATCCCCATCGTCATCGTGGAGCCACCGCGGTCAGCCACGGCGTCGAGGCCGGCCGAGGGGGCGTTGCTGCGGTCGAGCGTGCCCCGGAAGTAGCAGGAGTCGCCGTCCTCGAGGTTGCCGCCCTGGGAGCCGACGGCGAACGAGCAGTTCGGCCCGAGGTCGTTGTCGGAGACGATCGTGTTGCGCAGGACGACACCGGTGCTGGGCTGGATCGGCACGTTCGGCGAGCCGATCTCGCCGCCGACGCCACTGGCGATCGGGGAGCTGTTGTGGGCGATCGTCGTCGAGGTGACGACGACCGGCGCGTCAGCGTCGACGTACAGGCCGCCACCACGGACCTGGGCGATGTTGCCGGCGATCGTGACGTTCTCGTAGAGCGCCTTGGCGTCGCCGAGGCTGTACACGCCGCCCCCCAGGCCGGTGTCGTCGCTCGTGCGCTGGAGGGCACGGTTGTCCCAGATGAGCGTCTTCTCGACGCGCAGCGCACCGTCCGCGGCGTTCGCGATGCCGCCGCCGTTCTCGGCGGTGTTGCCGCTGATCGTCGTGTCGATGATCGTGAAGTTGCCGCTTCCCTGGCTCTCGACGCCACCACCATCGGCTTCGGCCTCGTTGCCGGTGATCTCGAGGTTCCGCAACGTCACCCGAGCGGCGGCGTTCTCGATACCGGCGCCCGCGTGGGCGTGGTTGCCCGACACCTGGGTGTCGGTGATCGTCACCGAGCCGTTGTTGTCGAGGTAGGCACCGCCGCCCTCGGCGGAGGCCTCGTTGCCGGTGAACACGGCATCCGTCACCGTGAGAGCACCCATTCCTCCGGCGGCGAGTCCGCCACCGGAGCCGTCGGGCACCTCGCCATCCTCCTCGGCGCCGGCGACGTTGCCCTCGAAGCGGGTGCCGCTCACGGACACCGCGGACTCGGTGCCGGCGTACAGGCCGCCACCGTCCCCGTTGGTCGAGTTGTCGACGAAGGACCCGTCGAGCACCGTCAGGCTCGCCTTGGACGTGGCCGACACGCCCCCGCCGTGGGCGTGGGCGTGGTTCCCGGTGACCGTGGCGGCGCGCAGGTCGAGATCTCCCTCGTGCACGACCGAGGCGCCGGCGCCGGCATCCGCGGTGTTGTCGCGCAGGGTGGTCCGCGTCAGGGTTGCCCGGGCCGCGACCCCGTTCGGGTTCACCGTTCCGGCGACGTAGAGGCCGCCACCGCCGCGGGCGGTGTTGCCGGAGACCGTCGAGTCCACGAGGTGCAGGGACCCCATGACGTGGTGGATGCCGCCGCCCTCGCCCTGGCTGTCACTGTCGCGGACGACGACGTCCGTGAAGGTCACGGTGCCGGCAGAGGCATTGAGTACCGCCCCGCCCTCCTCGGCACTCCAGCCGTCACGCAGGGTCAGCCCGGAGATGCTCACGGACCCGGCGGTGTCGGTGATCTCGAGGAGCCGGTCCATCCCGAGCTGCTCGGGCGGCGCGCCCTGCGGGATCGGTCCCCCGACCACGGACGTCGTCGCCGAGCCCGCCCCGACGACGATCAGGGGCGCCACGACGTCGAGGTCGCCCGTGTCGGCCTCGTTGGAGCCGCCCGGTTCCAGCGTCAGCGCGTAGGTCCCGGCCGGGACGCTGACGGTGTCGACGACCGGGCTGGTGTTGGCCTCCTGCACCGCCGCTCGCAGCGTGCACACACCGGCGTCCGTGGCACACAGCCCGTCGCCGGGGGACGCGTCCACCGCGTCGGCGGTCGACGTCACGAGGAACGTCGTGGACGCGTACGACGGCAACGGCGTCACGAGGAGCGACGCGGCGACCACCGCGACCCCGACGACCGCCGCAACGGCACGGCGTCGACGCCGCCTGCCGTCGCTCGACGTGGACTTCGTGACCCGAGCGTGTCGACCGGACATCGCTCCCCACCTTCCCTGCGGTGGGCCGCGCGCGGAGCGCGCGACTCTCAGGGACCAGCGTGTCCACCCAGGGTCACGGTTTGGTGAGGTGAGCGTGAAGGAACCCTTATGCGCCCTTGGGCGCGGCGAACCGGTACCCCGCGCCTCGCACGGTCTGGACGAGGTCGGGGCCGATCTTCTTGCGCAGGGTGTTGACGTAGACGTTGACGAGGTTGGTCGTCGGGTCGAAGTCGTACCCCCAGACCTGTGAGAGCAGCTGCTCGCGGCTGAGGACGTGGTCGGGATGACGCATCAGCGTCTCGAGCAGGGCGAACTCGCGGTTGGTGAGGTCGACCACCCGACCGTCCAGGACGACCCGACGCGTCCGCAGGTCGAGGTGCACGCCTCCGACGTCGAGCGCGAGGCCGTCACGAGAGGTGTTGTTGCGCAGGCGGGTTCGAATCCGCGCGAGGAGCTCCTCGAAGGCGAAGGGTTTGCGCATGTGGTCGTCCGCGCCGGCTTCCAGGCACAGGGCGGCATCGCGCTCCGTCAGGCCGGTCAGCACGATCACCGGCATCCGCCGCCCGGCGGCACGCAGGGCGCGCAGCACGGAGAGACCGTCACCGCCGGGGAGCCCCATGTCGAGGATGACGAGGTCGACCTCCCCGGTGATGGCGGCCGCCTCGGCCTTGGGGGCAGTGGTGGCGATGATCGGCACGTAGCCGGCAGCCCGCAGCCCCTTGTCGACGAACGCCGAGATGCCGGGGTCGTCCTCGACGACGAGGATCCTGGTCACGACGTGCTGCCCGGGCGCCGGAGTTCGGACGGGGTGGTGGGAGAAGCGTCAGGAGCGCTGGTCGTGGTGTCCGCCGGGCCCACCCCTTGGTCGCGCGGGACGACGATGGTGAACGTGGCCCCGAGCCCTGGGAGACCGTCGACGACGACCCGCCCGCCGTGCGACTGCGCGATGAGCCGGACGATCGACAGGCCCAGCCCCGCGCCCTGGTAGCGGGCGCGAGCCGCCTCGCCACGCACGTAGGGCTCGAAGAGGTCGGCGTCGTCCGGGAGACCGACCCCGCTGTCCCGGACCCACAGCTGCCACTCGGACTCCGTGGCCGAGCTGCCGACGGCGACCGTGTCACCGGGGCCGGTGTGCATGACAGCGTTGTGCACGAGGTTCATCACCGCCTCGGTGAGTCGGTGCCGGTCGGCGTCGACCACGACGTCCGCGGCGGCATCCAGGCGCCATCGCCGGTCACCGGTCACCGTGGCCTTCGCGACGATCTCGTGTGTCAGCAGGTCCAGCGCCGTGGGCTCGAGCCGCAGGAAGTCTCGCTGCTCGGCGTTGGCGAGGATCTCGAGGTCGCCGACGAGCCGGCTCATCCGCGACACCTCGTCCAGCACGAGGGCGATGGTCCATTCCGCGTCCGGTGCGGTGGGGTCGAGCAGCTCGAGGTGCCCGCGGCAGATCGCGAGGGGGTCACGCATCTCGTGTCCGGCTGTCCGGACGAACTCCCGCTGGCTGTCGAGCACCGCCTCGAGCCGGTCGAGCATGGCGTTGAAGCTGCGCGCCATGTCGGCGGCATCACCGACGGTCGCGACCGGCACCCGCTGGGACATGTCGGACTCGGAGATCGAGCGTGCCGTCTCGGTGAGCTGGCGAACCGGCTCGAGAACTCGTCCCGCGACCGGCCAGGCGATGGCGGTGGCCACCCCGAGGAACGCGAGCGAGACGAGCAGACCCCAGGTGCGGATCTCGGAGATCTCGGCGAGCTCGCCGGCCGGGAGGGCCGTCACCACGAACAGCCCGTCCTGGCCTCCAACCGTGAACGCGTGACTCGTGGCACGCCCCTCCCCGAGCGGCGTCTCGTACGCGGTGACCCCGGGCACCGACGATCCGCTCCGGGCGGCATCCTGGGACCAGGATCCCAGGTCCGCCGCGGGCAGCTCGGACAACGGATACCGATCGAGGTCCGCGGCGTACATCGCACCGTCGACGAAGGTCACGACCGCTTCCCCGGAGCTCGTGACGTTCCGGCTGAGGTAGACGTCGAACAGCGCCGAGGCCGAGGCGAACTCCTCGCCCGTGCGCGGGTCACGCCCGTCCTGCACCAACGCCTCGAGCTCGAGGACCTCCTGGCGCAGGCTCGCATCGACGCGCGCCTGCAGGCGCAACGTGAGCACCTCGGTCGCCACGAGTGCCGAGCAGATGGTCGACAGGCCCAGCAGGATCACGAACGACACGAGGATCCGCACCCTGGTGCTGCGCGCGGCCCCGAACCAGGCCCGGCCAGGAGACCCTTCGGCGGTTGGCGGCGTCGGGACGGCGGGTGCCTGCGAGGCAGGCGTGCGCAGGGTCCGGAGCGCTCGGCTCCTGCCCGTCACCGCGGATGCGATCTTCAGGTGCACCGGTTTCACCCACAACCCTGCTCATGGGCCCGAGTCGGGTACTGCTGGCCTCAGGCCCGCGATGACCCGAGGGGTCACCGTTGGAACTGCCCACCGTCGTCGGTGGCACTCCCCGTGCCACCATGCCCTGCCGGCTCCGGGGTGACCCGAGTCTGGT
>DATIAB010000040.1:0-5769 GCA_035458265.1 Ornithinibacter sp.
GCCCGAGCCACGCCCGACGACGCCGCAGGCGCGGGTCGAAACCGCATCCACCTGGTCGTGGGCGACCTCGACGCCGAGATCGGTCGGCTGCGCCAGGCCGGGGTCACCTTCCGCAGCGACGTCGTGGCCGGCCCCGGAGGACGCCAGGTCCTGGTCTCCGACCCGGCCGGCAACCTCGTCGAGCTGTTCCAACCCACGCCCCGTGCCCCTGACGGCTCGGCGCGGACGGAGGCACCATGATCACGGCCCTGACCGGGATGCCGGACGGTGTGCTGGGTTTCGAGGCGAGCGGCAAGCTCACCGCCGACGACTACACAGAGGTGCTCGAGCCGGCGCTCGCTGCTGCAGGCGCAGATGGCGGCCGGATCCGGGTGCTGCTGGACTTCGGCGGCGAGTTCCATGGCGTGGAGCCGGGCGCCGCCTGGCAGGACCTGCGGACGGGCGTGCGCGAGTGGGGCGCATGGGAGCGCATCGCCCTGGTGACCGACCACACCTGGCTGCGGGACGGGCTGCACATGTTCGCCTGGGCTGTGCCGGGCGAGGTCCGCGTCTTCCCCGGTGGGGAGCGCGACGCCGCGATCGACTGGCTGGCCTCCGACTGACGCGCGCGACGTCGTCGTGACGTCCTCGTCGAGCCCCGTTGGGCTCGTTGGGCTCGTCGGGCCCGTCGGGCGCGGTGGGCCCGGTGGCACCTACGCGGCGTCGAGCTTGGCCACCAGCTTCGTCAGCATCGTGACGTTGCGGCTGGTGCTGCTCAACGGGCCGAGGACCGTCGCCCAGTCACGGTTGCTGAGGTGGGAGTCGATGGAGCGGCCACGCATGCGCCAGTGCACCTCTGCGCCGTCGACGACCAGGGTGTCGAAGTCGTTCGACAGTCCTTCCAGACGCCTGGCGTCGCCCGTGGACGGCGACTTCTTGAGGAACGTCACGAAGTAGGTGTCGCCCGCTGCAAGCGTGAAGGGCCTGGTGTCGAGAACGCTCCTCAACCGCTTGGCCGTCCGGACGAAGGTCGTGCACTCGAATCCGAACTCGTCCTCCAGGGCCCGCTGCATCGCCGCCTCCACCGATGCCTGCGCTCCGGTGGTGTCGAACACGACGTTGCCGCTGTTGACGTACGTCCACACGTCGGCGTAACCGAGCCCCTCGCAGACCGCCACCAAGCGCGTCATCGGCACGCGTCGACGTCCGAGGTTCACCGCGCGCAAGAACCCGACACGGACGCTCATGCCTCCCCACTGTAGAGGCCGGCGTGACGTCCTCACCGTGCGACGTCAGCGTCGTCGTCGGGCCCCGCACTCCGCGTTGCGACGTGCGACGCGATGCAGGTCCAGTCGTCCTCCCCGTTCCCGGCCTTCGAGGCAGCGCTGAACAACCGGTGCAGCGCGTCGTACATCCCGGGATCGAGGCCCATGTCCCGCAGGGCTGCGGCGTACTCCGCAGCCCCGGCGGCCATCAGGTCGACGGAGGCCTCCACGTCGGCGTCTGAGTGGCTCGGCGTCGCCGTGATCCGATCAAACAGCTGCTCGATGTGGAAGGGGTACAGGTCCAGGACAGCCTTCCTGAACGCATCGGGCGGGAGGGTCTGGGACGTCGCGATGCGCGCGCCCTGCAGGAGGCCGACAGCCATCGGGAGGAACGCGAGCTGAACGGCCATGCCGCTGAGGTACGCCGACGCGGCGGCGTCGCTCACGTAGGTGACCCGTCCGATGCGCTCGAGGAGGTCGCGGTGCGCCTCGAACGCGGTGCGCTCCCCTGAGACGAGGAAGACCCCGGCGCCGGCTCGGACCTGACGGGGGCCGGCGGCAATCTCCAGGTCGAGGTGGACCCCTCCCGCCCTCGTCACCACGGCTGCGAGCTCTCGTGCCTGCACCGGGGTCACGAAGGACGTGGAGGCAACGACCCGACCCCCCAGATACCGTCCCGCGCCGTCGATGAGGCCGCGCGCCACCTCATGATCCGAGACCGACATGATCGTCAGCGGGCTCGACGTCAGCGCATCGTCCAGCGTCTGCGCGCGGCGCACCCTCGGGCCGCACAACGCGTCGGCCTTCTCCCTGGTCCGGTTCCACACCGACACGTGTGCGCCAGAGGCCTGGAGTCCCTGCACCAGCGCACTGCCCATGGACCCGGTCCCGATCACGGACACGTCACTCATGGCGGGTCTCCCTTCCCTGACCATGGAATCCCTCCACCGACGCCGTGTCCATGGCTCGCCCGGGCCACCCGACGCCCGAGCCGGATCGGGCCACATCGAGCCGCGACGACCGGCTGCGTCCCTCGACGCAGTACCCCGCGGCACCAGGTGGATCCACGACGGTCGCCATAGGGTGAGGGCTGTGACGGGTGCGGTGCGGGGCACGATCGGGTCGGGTCGTCGTAGAGGTCTGCGGTGACCGAGGACGGCATCCTGGCTCGTCGTCTCGGGCTTCGTGACGCCGTGGTGATCGGCCTGGGTTCGACGATCGGTGCGGGCGTGTTCGCCGCCTTCGCTCCGGCCGCGGATGCCGCGGGGTCCGCGCTCCTGTTGGCCCTGGCCGTCGCCGCCGTCGTGGCCTACGCGAACGCGATGTCCTCTGCTCGGCTGGCTGCCATGTACCCCGAGTCCGGGGGCACCTACGTGTACGGGCGCGAACGCCTGGGCCCCTTCTGGGGGTATCTGGCCGGCTGGGGCTTCGTGGTCGGCAAGACCGCCAGCTGTGCAGCCATGGCGCTCACCGTCGGGTACTACGCCGCCCCGCAGTACGCAGCTCTCGTCGGTGCCGTGGCCGTGGCCGTCCTCACCGGCCTCAACTACACCGGGGTGCAGAAGAGCGCGACCGTGACCCGCGTCATCGTGGTGTTCGTCCTGCTCACCCTGACCGCAGTGGTGGCGGGTGCGGCCCTCGGCAGCACCCCCGCGGACCAGGGCCTGGTCGTGCTCGACGGTGTCGGTGTGGCCGGGACGCTGCAAGGGGCCGCGTTCCTCTTCTTCGCCTTCGCGGGGTACGCCCGCATCGCCACCCTGGGCGAGGAGGTGCGCGACCCGGCTCGCACCATCCCCCGGGCGATACCCGTGGCACTGGGCATCGCGCTGGCGGTGTATGCCGCCGTCGCGGTGGCGCTGCTGGCCGTGCTGGGCCCGGCGGGCATCGCCGAGACCTCGGCGCCGCTTGCCGCCGCCGCCGAGGTCAGCGGGTGGGCGTGGCTCGACCCCCTGGTGCGGGTCGGGGCCGTCGTCGCTGCCGTCGGGTCGCTGCTCTCCCTGCTGCTCGGTGTCTCACGAACCACGCTCGCGATGGCCCGCGACGGGCACCTGCCGCGCACGCTCGCCGCCGTGCATCCGCGCTACCAGGTGCCCCATCACGCCGAGCTTGCCGTGGGGGCGCTCGTCATCGTCGCGGTCCTGGTCGCCGACGTGCGATCGGCGATCGGGTTCTCCTCCTTCGCCGTCCTGGCGTACTACGCGATCGCCAACGCCTCCGCCCTGACCGTGCGGCCCACCGCCGGCTCGGTCATCGTGCCCACCGTGGGCCTGATCGGGTGTGTGGCCCTGGCCGCGAGCCTTCCCCCGGCATCCACCGTTGCCGGGATCGCCGTGCTCACGCTCGGCGGCCTCATCTGGGCGCTGCGCCGACGGCTCGCAACCACCCAGTGAGCCCCCGCACCTCGTAGCGCGGGGACAATCCGTCGGCGGAGGGCCGGGCCGACCCGACCGACTGTCGGCTCGAGGGCGTTCGGGTAGATGCCGCATTGGGACGCCCCTTCTGGCGAAGTTCCGAGGGTGCCCGCCCGGACGTGGCGCACGAGGACCGTTGGTCCGCCGGCTGCGCAGGCACGGTTGAACACGGAGCCGATCGATCGCGAGCTGTTGCTATACGGCTATCGCGATGAGTGCTACGGCGGGTAGGACGGATGATGCGAGGGTTCCCCTGATGCTTCCTCCGCGCGGGCGCCAGAACCCGAGCAGGTCAGCGATGCCCATGAAGAGGGAGGCGAGCAGCATGTAGATGCAGGTGATGACCACGAGGGTGGTCCCGGTCGACTCGTTCTCGAAGTTCACCATCCACAGGCCGATGAGGGTGCCCACTCCCGCGAGAGCATTGCGGGCACCGATGCAGAACGACCACAGGTGCACGTTTCGGATGCCGTCGGGCTCGATGCCGAGGAGCGTCTGAACCCGGTCGCGATCGATCAGGAAGGCCTCAAGGGGGAAGACGGCAATCAGGACCAAGGCCGAGATACCGGCACTGAGCTGGGCAACTGCGTTCATGGGGTCACCGGCCGGGAACTGCTTCGATGATGGAGAGGGTGGAAGCGGTGGCGATCACCCGGGGTTGGCGGAAACCCGCCCGGTGGAGCAGGGTGGCGAACTCTTGTTCGGTGCGTTCGCGACCGCCGACGAAAAGCATCATGTCCAGATCGAGCGACTTGGCGAAGTGGGGTGCGTTGCCGAGAGGGACCACGCTTTCCAGCATGAGCAGGATGGCGCCCGTCGGCATGTGACGGCGGACGGTGTCCAGGATCTCGGCGGCCTGCTCGTCGTCGAAGTCGTGGATGACGCGCCGCATGACGTAGAGGTCCCCTTCGGTGGGAGCGGTCTCGAAGAACGACCCGGCTTCGGTCCGGCAGCGGGCGAGTACGCCCGCGTCCCGCAGGAGGTCCTCGGCTTCCTCGAGCATGGCCTGCCGCTCCAGGAGCACCCCCTTCGCGCCAGGTGCCGCGTGGAGGATCAGCGCCAGGAGCTGCCCGTGCCCGCCGCCGATGTCGACGATCGTCGAGAACTGCGTGAAGTCGTACGCCGACTCGATGGCTGGCCAGTCGAGGGCCACCAACCTGGTCATCGCGTTGCTGAACGTTGCCCCGAACTCCGGGTTGTCGTCGACGTAGTCCCACAGGGGCATGCCGAGAGCTGCTTCCGTGCCGGGATGCCCGGTCGCCACGGTGCTGGGCAGCTGGGCCCAGGTCCCTTGGTAGTGCGGGTCGCCGAGCATCATGATGACGGGCAGCATCGAGTCGCGCGTCCCGGAGCGCAGCGCGTTTGCGAGCGGAGTCAGCTCGAAGCGTCCGTCGGCGCCCTCGCGGAAGACTCCGACGGACGCACATGCCCGAAGTAGCCGATAGGTGGTGTCCGGATTCGACCCCACGTCGGCCGCGATGTCGTCCGCGGACCGCGGACCGTTGGCCAGCACGTCGGCGATGCCCAGTCTCGCGGCCGTGTAGACCACATGCGTGCTCATGAAACCGGAGGCGAGCTCGAGCAGGCCGATCTCCGGTGGCACCATCCGTCGAGTCACGCTCTGCAGCGTGGTCCGGACGGCGGTGGCGGCGTGGACGAGGCGTACAGGAGGTTGTCTGGTCATTGCTCTGTCCTATGATAATCAGCAACACTGACCATAATGATCAGTGGTGCTGACTAAGTCAAGGGGATTCGATGGACGTCGCCACGCTCATGTTCATCGCCTACCGCCAGATGAATGACCGGGTCATCCGGGCGATGCGGGAAGCGGGCTACGACGTCACTGTTGCCCAGGCCCGGATCGCCCAGCGGGTCGCCGACGAGGGATCTCGCCTCACTGACCTCGCTGAGCAGGCGCAGGTCACCAAGCAGACAGCGAGCCTGCTGGTGACGGCGCTGGAAAGGGAGGGGCTGGTCGAACGAGTCCCAGACCCTGCCGACGGCCGGGCGTCCCTCATCCGCTTCACACGAAAGGGGCGGGCCGCCTCGAGGCGAGCTCGGGAGGAGGTGATGGGCGTGGAGCAGGAATGGAACGACCATCTCGGCCCGGAGCT